>CAYHJR010000007.1:0-18467 GCA_964357075.1 uncultured Candidatus Saccharibacteria bacterium | reverse complement strand
GAAAAGAAAGGTAAGAAAGAAGAGGAAGGCGGAGAAGCGACGACAGAAGAAGCTTCAAAAGAAAAACCCAAAGAAAAGTCAAAGGAGAAATAAACTCCATAAGAGAATTTACTTATAATGTTTTTTTCTTTGTAGTTCATAGTTGCAAAAATTCTTATGTGGTAAATCATGTGTGCGTTTTCTACATGTGTATTCTCTAGTGGGGTAAAATGACGCTACAATACTTCTGCTATAGCAGAAGTATTGTAGCGTCAACAATCCCCCAATGAGATAGGCGAAGCCACCATCTCATGGGCGCGCGCTCATGATATAATATTTGCGCATGTTAAGACGAATAATAATAATTTCGTTGTTTTTTGTTTATTTTCCAACATTGGTTTTTGCCCAAGTAAACGGACCGCTTTCGTCTGAGAGGCGTTTGGAATTGGAAAGACAACTCAAAGACGTTGAAAGCCAAATAGCCGAACAGCAAAAAATTCTGGAAGCGAGACAAAAAGATTCCGTTTCTTTGGAGCGCGACATCGCTATTCTAAATGCCAAGATTAGCGAAGCCAAACTCTCAATTAAAGCCCGTACTTTGACCATTGAACGGTTGACGGATGAAGTCGGCCAGAAATCAAAAGTTATAGGCAAGCTTTCGGATAAATTGGACAAGGAACGCCAATCACTTTCGCAGATTTTGCGCAAGACCGATGAAATTGATAATTATTCAATAGTGGAAATGGTTTTGGCGAACAAAAGCATTTCGGAATTTTTCTCGGACATTGATTCTTTCAATTCCGTCAATGACGCTTTGCAGACATCCCTTGGCGCCGTTAAAGAGACCAAGGGTGAAACCGAAGAAGAAAAAGCCACTCTCGAAGAAAAGAAACAGGCGCAAGCGGAGTTGTTGCATATTCAAGAACTTGAAAAAAAGAAAATAGAATCGCAGGAAAAAGAAAAGAAAAATATTTTGAGCATTTCGCGCGGAATTGAAAAAGAATATCAGAAAATACTTTCCGAAAAACAATTGACCGTGGCGCAAATAAAATCCGAACTCTTCCAGCTCGTTGGTTCCGTGGCCATTCCTTTTGAAACGGCTTACAAATACGCCAAAGAGGTGGAAGCCAAACTAGGGATTAGGCCGGCCTTTCTTTTGGCAATTTTCCGGGAAGAATCCAATTTGGGACAAAATGTCGGTACCGGCAATTGGCGAGTGGATATGCACCCCATTCGTGATAGACCCGTCTTTGAAGATATAACCAGGGACCTTGGGGTTAACCCGGACACGGCTCCGGTTTCAAAAAAGGTCTGGTACGGATACGGCGGAGCTATGGGACCGGCGCAGTTTATTCCCTCAACCTGGGCGCTTTACGCCGGGTACGCGGAAACCTCAAAAGGGTCGGGGGATTGGGTTTACAGCTCTTCTAAAGACAGAATTGGCGATTTAACGGGCAATAATCCTCCGAACCCCTGGAACCCGCGGGACGCCTTTTTTGCCTCGGGACTTTTACTTAAAGATAATGGGGGAGGGAAAGGGACGCGTGCCGCCGAGCGCCTGGCGGCGCTACGCTATTTAGCGGGGTGGGCCAATGCCAAAAAGTCGGCTTATGCTTTTTATGGAAATGATGTGATGGAATTTGCCGACCAATACCAAGCGCAGATTGATATTTTGAATCAGTAATTTTGAATTATTGCATAATAATTTTTTCCTGGTATAGTACCAATTCATGAAAACCGAGATACATCCGAAATACTTTGCGACGGCTACCGCCACTTGCGCTTGCGGGGCCACTTTTCTGGTGGGTTCCACTAAGGAAAAAATTCAAGTTGAAATTTGCAGTCAATGCCACCCTTTCTATACCGGAAACGATAAGGTGTTGGATACCGCCGGACGTGTTGAAAGATTCAAAAATCGCGCTCTTGCCGCTAAAACTTCAACCAAGAAGTCGAAATAACTCCTCAAAAAACATTCTAATCTGCCTTAGGCAGATTAGAATGTTTTTTGCCCCTACAAAATAAATGGACAAGGAAAAATTGGAAAAATTCAAGAAAAACTATAAGACCGCGTACCTGGCGAGTCGTTTTGAGGAATTGCAAAACGAAAAACTCAAGCTAGAAAAAACGATGAGTGAAGATAAAGAATTGGCGGAATTGGGCAAAGAAGACATGTTGAGAATTAAAGACGAAAAAGAGACCGTTTTGGCGCAGATGGAGGGTATTGTTAAAGAAGAAGAGGCCGAAGACAAGTTTCCAAACGAAATAATTTTGGAAGTGCGAGCCGGGACAGGCGGAGAAGAGGCGGCTCTTTTCGCCTGGCAATTGGCGAGAATGTATGAGCGTTACGCCCAGAAACGTGCTTGGCAGTGGAGAGTAATCTATGAATCAAAAAGTTCATTGGACGGTTACAAAGAAGCCGTTTTTGAAATTGCGGGGCCGGATGTTTACAAGGACTTGCAATACGAGACCGGGGTGCATAGGGTGCAAAGAATTCCGGCCACGGAAAAACAAGGCCGTCTGCATACTTCGACCGCAAGCGTGGTGATTTTGCCGATAGTTAAAAAATCAAAAATAGAAATAAATCCGGCTGATATTGAAATGGAATTTTCGCGTTCGGGCGGCGCCGGCGGGCAAAATGTCAACAAAGTGGAAACGGCGGTGCGTTTGATACACAAGCCGACCGGTATTGATGTGCGATGCACTTCAGAGCGAAGCCAGCAGAAAAACCGCGAAAAAGCGCTGGCCATTTTGTCCGCCAAGCTTCAGGCCATGAAAGACGAGGACGAGGCCAAAAAAACTTCCGGCAATCGCAAATCGCAAATCGGCTCCGGAAATCGCCATGAGAAAATCCGCACTTACAATTTCCCGCAAGACCGCCTGACGGACCATCGCATTAAGGAAAGCTGGCACAATTTGCCTAGCATTATGGACGGAAATTTAGAAAATATAGTTGAGTTACTGCAAACAAAGGAGCACAATGAGGCGGGGGAAGACGGTCATGACGAGTGAGCGTAATATTTTCTTTTTCATCTTCACCCTCTATGTCTCTAAAATTTTATTTATAGTTTTTACCACTTTTTTCAAGTTCTCCTTTTCTAGAAAACCTAACTCACCGAGGGCTATTTTCTTTTCTAATGTCGCAATTTTGCCACAACGTATAATAGAAGATCCTTTGAGACCATTTTCTTTAGTTGGGGGGATAGCAATATCAAAAGACGAGGGACGTTTTTCTTTTTTTGATGAAATAAATACTACCACCATATCTTCTCCGGATGAAAAATTTTAAACGACAAGTGCTGGGTGAATTTTGGTACCGGAGAGGTCAGTGAATGGGAATGGTATTAGAATAATTGTCCCACGCTTAGGCATACACCTTTTTCAAATCTTCATGAGAATAAATATCGGGTTCGTCTTTTAAGAAAACAAAACTTTCTGAATTGGCATTGACGTTAGTAATATGGTTCAATTTTTTATTGTAATTTTGTGGATATCCCATCAGAATCGCCTCTGGCACATTGTGTCGTCCAATCGCTATAATATCTCCAGTTTCTCGGACAAGGTCTATTAGGGTCTTGATATTTTTACGGGCTATTGTGGTAGAAATTGTTTTCATACCCATAGTGTACAAAATGTACAAAAACTGTCAAGCGCCCTCGCCTTAGGATGAGGGGAGCTATACATGCTCACTTGGTTCATTTGCTATACTTTGGCAATGAGTTTTTTTTAGTTCTCATGCGCGGATAAAAATTGAACAAAGAAAATTATCCAGACCTTTGATTATGGTGGCAATTGGCAACCCTGATTTTGTGAAACCTGGTTACAGCTATCGTGAAGAATTATATAAAAGATTTGGGAATAAATATTTGAAACTCGTTGTAAAAAGACAAGGAGGTCATATCGTGGTCGTAACCGTTCATTGGGTTGCCAAAGTGAAGAGTAAATAATATTATACGCTCTATGAAAATAACTTATGATAAAGAAGTAGACGCGCTCAATGTTACATTGCGCAGTGGAATTGTGGCTCAAACGCTTGAAATATCGCCGGAAATTCTTTTGGACGTGGATAGAAACGGTAAACTCCTTTACTTAGAAATAATCGGCGCTACTGAAAAAATTGGCAGGAAAAATTTTGACAGGGTTATTGTTGGCAAAAAGTCGTTGAGAATTCCGACCATTGTTTAGTCAATGAAAAACCTGGCCGTCGCCCCCGTCTTAAAGTGACACAATAAAATGTCAAGGTGACACCTTGACACAACCTTGACACAATTTGGTTTTTACATTCATCATCAAACCGGAAGCCACATCAACTTCCGTCATAGGACAAGAGTTCACTTGCATGTTGTTGTGCCAAGTAATAGGGATATTCTTTCCCCAAAAACATTAAAATCTATACTTACTCAAGCGGAAATTTTTCGAGAGAATCCATTGTTTGCCCGTTGATTTTTTATAGGTTTTTGTTATTATAGTACCATGATAACAAAGGAAAAAAAAATTATAGCTTCAATTCGTCAAAATATAATTGAATCGGTTCACGAAATTTTGACCGATCCAGATTACAACTTGTCTTTGAAGGCGGGGGTTGTTGCAAGGATGAAGAAATACAGCGGTGGAAATATCAGGGGTATGAAGAAGCTTTCTGAAATTAAGAAAGCACTTTTGTAACACCCCGTTATTTTCTATGCAAAGATTTAATGCTGTTTTTACCCCGGAAGCAGAAAGGGAGTTTATCGCTTTGGAGAAAACCTTAAGAAAAAGGATGATTGTTAAGTTAGAGTATCTAGTAGCAAATTTTGAGGTACTGACCCATTTACCCCTTTCCTATAAACATAAAGGATTTTACAAAATTAGAGTTGGTGATTACAGAATTATTTATAGATTGGATTATGAAAAGAAACAAGGGATTATTGTTAAAATTGGACATAGATCTAAAATTTATAAAAATCTCTGAGAGAATAAAAATATTAGTAACACAGTGCATATAAATAATAAATATAACGCCTTGACCGATCGCATTGCGCGTCTTTCTGATTCTGATGACTAAACATTGGACACCTGGTGTCTAAGGTTTATAGTATTGATGATCAGAAATAATTTATTTGGAGAAAAAACAATCCCTGTTTATTTTTTGTAAAATTGTGTTATGATGGTGGCATGAGAAACATTATCCAGTTTTCAGTGTCAAAAGAGGAAGGGGTGTATATTGCCGAGGGTATCAATGTGCCTGTTGTGACGGATGGCAAAACTTTTGAAGAATTACAAGAAAACATAAAAGAAGCTGTGGAATTATATTTTGAAGGCGAAGATCCAGCCGAACTTGGTTTCGGTATTGCCCCCTCTATTTTAACAAGTTTTGAGCTTGTCCCCAATCTTCATGGGAGTCACGCTTAAAAATCTTTCCAGTAAGGACATTGTTACAATACTTGCCTCGTTTGGTTTTGTTGTTCAAAATCAAAAAGGAAGCCATATTAAACTCAGACGAAATAGCGGTGTCGGTAAAGAAACATTGGTTGTTGCAGAGAGGAAACAAATTCCAAAAGGAACCCTAAGAGCAATTTTCAGACAGGCGGCACGTTATATTTCAGAAGCGGAGCTTCGTCCTCATTTTTATACAAAAAATTAGACACAAAATATTCAGCTTATCGTATTTATTAGGGAAAGTTTGCACAATTTGCCGGGCATAATGGACGGAAATCTGGACCAAATTATTGAATCACTGCACACCAAGGAGCACAATGAGGCGGGGGAGGATTCTGACTTCTGATGATTAAATATTACTAAACATTAGACACGGTAGTTAATGGATGGTTTGATTTTCTTTTTTTAATATGATATATTTATGATGTATGAAGAAAGCTAAAAAAGTGTATAAATACACTGCCTTTTTTGAGAAAAATGAACTAGATGGATATACCGTAACGGTCCCATCTTTACCCGGATTGACAACAGAGGGTAAAACAATGGATGAAGCCCAAATTATGGCTGAAGATGCCGTTCGATGTTACGTTGAGGGTTTAAAGAAATTGCAACGGTCTGTGCCTCTTGAAGGCGCGAGCGCAAGTGTTGCGGTAATAGTTGCCGTATAGATAATGTCTAAATTCCCAAGAATTAGTTCGAAGAAAATAATTCGAGTCCTTCTTTCGCGTGATTTTTATGTTCATCACTAAACCGGAAGTCACACTAATTTTCGACATAAAACAAAAAGATATTTGCACGTTGTAGTGCCAAGTAACAAAGCTATTCTTGCCCCCAAACACTTAAATCTATACTATTTCAAGCAGAAATTTCTGTTGAGGATATTCGTTCATAATTATTGAGAAATCATTATGGTAACGCATGAAGACGAATACGACGTTTTGGCCGACGGGTTATCCGCCTCTCCGATAGGCAGATAATATAACGTAACGACCTAGTTTTTTAAGGAAAAGGGTGGGGCAAGGTATTGAGCTCCGCGGGTGGCGCATATCCCATTTTTACAATAGCATCTTTTATTCTTTTGGACCCAAGTGGAATATTTCTTTCGTCCATATAAAGCGGGATAAGCGCGGGAACGCAAACACTGACAGAATGATAACCAAGCTCATCAAGAATTTTGTGCTTTGCTTCATAAACAAAAATTTCATATTCAGGACCTAATTTTTTAAAAATAGAAATAACATAATCCAGTTCCTCAGTCGGAGATTCAAATTGCGGGGTTATGTTTTTGATTTCAATAATTTTTCCTTTCAAAAAGAAATCAAAATATTGGCGCATTTTTTTATTTCCCCACAATTTTACCCGCTGAATTTGTCCCACTTCCTCCAAAAAAGGTTTGTAGTTCTTTCTAATTATAGGATTAAAGTTGCTTTGATACTTGCCGCGCACCCACTCTCTTATGCCAAGACATTCTGTAAGAGCTCGTAGTATGTTTTTTTCTTGATCTAGTCCACACCCCCCACCGATAGTGATTGAGGCATCATCATTTTTTGAATCAAGTATGGCGACCACACAACTTGGTATGCAGAGGTCTGTTGTTGTATCAAGTGCCACAATATCAAACTTATGTTCTGTACAATTTTGTAGAAGTGATTTTAATTCTGGGGACTTTACCTTATTAAGATTCAATTTCGGAGGAGGTATTTTATTTAACCAATGAATTAGAAAAGAATCCCTCTGAATAAGTTCATATAGACCGGAAAGAACCGCCTCTTCATAGGTGAACATGCCACCCTCTCCGTTGGTAGTAGTTTTTCCTATAAAGGGCTCATTCTCAGCGCGTTTATAATTCCAAAAAACAAATTGAGCCGGTATGTAAGCTGTTTTTTGACTCATGAGAGAAATTCCCTTTGCCCATTGGAAAGTACTATTTTCATCAAAATTTCGCATAGCAAATTTCTCTTTTTGCCAGGAATTAAAATAAGAAGTTATTCTAGGGTCAAGAAAACTTGAACTCGTTTTTTTTAGACTACCGATTGATCCTCTAAGAAGTTCCTTGTTTTTATAAATAGTGAGTGGATATCTCTCCAGAAGCTCTCCAATCACTTTAGACATTGCTTCAGAAAAATCAGTTGAGACGCCCCGACTGTAGGATCCTCCAACAAGGAGATTAGTATTCCCATCGGTTTTGCCCTCAATTGAGGACGTTGTAATTCTTAAAGAGTAAAATTTTGGGTTATCACTAAATATTTTTTCTATTTCGAATTCTGGTTTGGTGATAATATCTTTTTTGTAAAGATAATTAAGAATCTTTTGCCACTTTTCTGATGGAGAAGTCGCCTCCTCTGCTTTTTTTGTAGAATGAGCAAATTTATTTTTTAAAAATTCAATAAATCTTGAAAAGAAGCGAATTTTAAACTCCCTCGGTATTTTATAGTGAGGTTCCATTGTATTAATAATTAACCCTCCCAATATCCCTTTTTTGAGGAAGAAACGCAACAACAAGGTTTTTGGATAAAAAATCTCCACTTTTCAACAGTTTTTGCACAATTTGACTAAAAAAAAGGAAATAAAAACTTGACAAAAGACCTATTTGGGGCTTATATTGGCGAGTGGATAGGGGGCATTCCGCTCCCACCTTATGGCCATTGGCCAAGGAGGTTGTTATGGGGTACCTCAACAAGTGGTTGGCCGCCTTCTTGGCGGTCGCTCTCACCTGCGTGATGACTCCTGTCACTGCGCAGGACAAGGTCGACCTGTCGGCCCGTTGGACAGGGACGTGTGACACTTGCGTCGTAAACTCGTTCATCCTCGACGTGAAGCAGGTCGGGGAGACCATTTCCGGCACCATTCAGACCAGCGGGGCACAGCGTTTCGGCGACGCACCCAAGGCAATTTCCGGTGGCAATATCACCGGGAGCAAGATCAAGTTCGACGCCAAGGGCGACTGGGGCGATCCCTTAAGTGTCGAGCTCAGTGTGGCGCCCGATGGAAGGACCCTTCAAGGCAAGGGCTACTTCATGGGCACCAATTTCGGATTGAAGTTTGTGCGTTCGTCCGGCACCTGACGAACTGTTCGGGCAAAAGGGGGTACGATTTTGTGCCCCCATTTTTTATTTCATAAATTTAGATATTTCCTTTGTGGAATGTAAGATGAATGAAGGATTTTCTAATTTTAGAGTTTTCTTTTTTTGATATCCCCACAAAACAGCCACACTTTTTACTCGGGCTATTTTAGCGGCTACTATGTCGCTCACCATGTCACCCACATAATATGTATTTTTTAAGCTTAGTTTATTCTTTTTAATAAATTTTTTTAAGGAATTTTTTTTATCGTAAACCTCTCCAATGTATTTTTCTACAATATTAACCAAGCCATTTTTTGAGATTTCTTTTTCTAGTATTTTTTTAGGGTGGGAACTAAAAATGAACAGTTTGCAATTATTTTTACTTAGCTTAATAAGTTCCTTGCGTATTCCAGTAATAAGGCCAGGAGTTTTTTCCTCTAGATAATATTTGATAAACTTCTTTTTTATTTTTACTTGAGATATTCCTGGTAAGTGCTTTGAATAAAAAATTTTAAATGGTTGCTTAAAATCCTCTTTAAAAGTTTTGTAAGAGAGGTCTTTTTTATAGTCATAAAATATTCTACGCACCGCTCTATACATTGCGTGCTGGTTATCAATGAGTGTTCCCGACCAATCAAATATAATATTTTTCATAAAAAATAGAGGTGGATTCCCCCGCCTCTATTTAGGTTTTCTGCGCCAGGACCTGCAGGCGCACAGCGTCTTTCTGCTGGTGTCGAATGACTTTTTTTACAACGAATCCAGCCCGTTCGAGGAGTTCAGACATTTCGTTTTCGGTGAAATAGGTGAAAGGGCGCTCGTAGGGGTCTCCGTATTTGCATTCGGTTACCACTTCTTCTCCTTGACCTTCCTTGACTGTAAGGTATAGCCAGCCACCGTCGCTCAAAGTGTCGGCGATACTACCGAGAACCTCCGATACCCCTTGCCTTGGAAGATGTAGGAGTACAGAGCGAGCTAGCACGGCCTCAAACTTTCGACCTAATTGATTTAGGTTGGTGATGTCGAGCGTTTGAAAAGGCAATTGCGGGTTAAGCGTCTGCGCGAGCTCAATCATCCCCCGGGAAAAATCAATGCCGAGAGGGGAGAAGCCGCATTTCTTGATGAAGCGACATTCTTTCCCGGGTCCACAACCAATATCAATTACATCGCTTCTGGGATTTAGATGTCCGAGCATTTCCTTAATAAGGTCGTAGCCCCAGACATCGTTTTTGTGGTACTCGGAGTAACCAGAGGCCACCCGATCATAGACCTCTTTTAGAGGCACAGAGCTGTTCATAGTTTTTGCTCCCAAGCTTTAGTGAATCTAACGGATTGTCCACCTCACACTTTAACAATCAGAATTATTGCAGTCAATTGTTTTTATTATCGCTCGCCCTTTCCATCGGTAGGCCAGCTTTTTCCCATGCTTCAACCCCTCCACTAATTCGCGTAAGATTAGAAAATCCAAAGTGTTCCAGATAGCTGTAGGCAACTCCTGAGGCCCGGCCACCACTGCATATCAGAGAAATTTTCTTACCGCTCTTTGGGAGATTTTTACGTTCATCATATAGTAGGTGCAATGGGATATTTATAGAGCCCTTGGCGTGACTTGCATTGTAAACTTCAGTCGGTCGCACATCTATGAAGATATATTTGTCTGTATTTTGTTTGTAGGCGTCATTGAAGAGAGTGGGCAACACATCGCTTATTGTGGGTTCTTTTAGGTTCAACCATTTAAGAGGGGTGAGATACACCACGAGTATAGTTATTACTATAGTAACTAAGATTATTACTATAGGTTTTCTTAAAACATCCATACTTCTTTTCTAATAAGTGACCAACATTCCACCCTCTTTAAACGGAGCCAAGAAAGGAGCGGCCTCTTTTTCATAATTGGGGTTTTTAACCAAAGGTAATCCTGCTTCTTTCCAGGCAGTTCGTCCACCGTCGATAGCTACAATATTGGTAAATCCTTGATGTTCAAGATAGCCATAGGCAACACTTTCCGAGAAATTTTCTTCACAAAAGATGACGATATTCTTGTCTTTCGGTAGAGTTTTCCATTCTTCGCTTAATCGGAAAAGAGAAGCATTAATGGCATTTTCAGGATAATCAAATCTCAAGAATTCAGGACGAATATCCACTAAGACGTATTCGTCGGGATTTGCTTTAAATTTTTCATAAAATTCGGCCGCTTTTATAAATTCAACTTTATTCGGAATCAAATTAAGGTGACGAAGGGGAGTTAAGTAGATGATGACTGAAGCCAATAGGACTCCCACTATCAAATATACGACTGGCACATTCCATTTTTTTTGTTCTTCCATGTTTTTTACGAAAATTATTTCTAATAAATTATTACTAATTACTATACTAAATTATATGTCCACACAACTCTATCTTTTTAATAACTGACCCTTCCAATATATAATATCATTGGCTATTTTTTTCTGCTCATCCAGACCTTCGATTAATGGCAGCCCTTCTTTTTTCCAATTTGTCCTACCTCCATCAATAATTTGTAAATCTAAAAATCCATTATTTTGTAATACGTGATAAGCGGCCGTAGCTGAAAAATTGCTCTCACAAAATATCACGATGCTTTTATTACGAGGTAGGGCATTTATTTCCCCAACTAATGTGTTTAGCGGGATGTATACAGACCCTTCAGGGTATTCTTGGGCTCTATACTCTTCTGACCGTATATCAATCAAAAGATACTTGCCCTTTTCTTTTTGGAATTTTTCGTAAAATTCTACAGGGGATATTTTTTTAGGTAGAGGTTCAACTATGTTTATATGTTTGAGAGGTGTTAAGTAAAAAAGTATTCCACCTAGCAAGAGGCCACACATTATATATCCAAAGGGGAAAGCCCATTTTGTTAAAGAAGGTATTTTTATAAGCATACGCTACTCTTTCCACCCAAGGGTTATAAGGAAATCCTTAAACCGTTGATCAAGTTTCGCAATTTTTGGAAGATCTCTGTTGTATCGGGAATCTTTTATTAATCTTATCACACTGTCTTTGTATTTTTGGTCGGTTTCAATCCCTTTTTCAAAAAGGATGTTTATTTGATCTTTTATCTTTTGATCGGCCGCCTGGTTATTAAGGCGAGAGAGAAAAATCATATAATAGAGCCGGTCATTGACTGCAAGGCCGATTCGGAGGACTTTTTCATTGTATAGTATGGCTAATTCGTAACTTTTTTCAATTTCTTCAGTATCGTTATAAATATCTAGGTTATAAAGGTTTGTTAGGGCCAGGGCTTTATAGAAAGAGCCCCACCCATATTGGCTATCACGAACTCCCGCCCCTCCATTTGATAATTTTTTATTAAAGTCCTCATCGCCCTTTTTTATTCGTTCCAGTATTATAGTGCTATATTCCTGAACCTTTTTTTTATCGCTCTGGTTTTCCAAAAGTTCATAAGCAGAATATAAATAAGCAATTCCATATTCTGAAGTAAAAGTAGATTTAATAGTAGAGGCATGTTCTGTGGCTTTTCTTAATGAAAGACTGGCATCTCTTTTACTAAATTCTGGCTCTTTCTCGTTTACCTTAAAAGATTGCCATGGCTCTCCTCCAGCCAGCATGTGATTTTCGACTAGATCAATATCAAAAGAGGAAGAATACCATTGCATCATGTAATCAATTGATCCCGCCCGAACTCCAGCAGGGTAAGAAGTGTTGGCATATACTTCCTTTAGAATAGCTACGGCTTTCGTTGGTTCAGAACTTAGGTAGGATGTGCCAACGTTTAGTTTCGCAAGAGCTTCCTCTTCAATCGATGAAGCATTTTTTAAGGATTCTTCAAACTTATAACGCGCTCGAGAGTCCCCTTTTGCTTGCATCAAAGCACCTTCCTCGTAACTTAATTTGTAGACATCTTCTTTTTTTGGAGTTTGTTTAGAATATAAAAAGAAACCAACTGCGGCTATAATTATTAATAGTGATAGAGGCACTAAAAAATATACTTTAGAAGAAGAATTTAGAGTTTCGTTGTTTGGGGGCATATTTTTTCTTAAAACTTTAATTTAACACGCTCCACCGCTTCCGCAACCGTCACAAGACTCACCGCACGACCCACCTCCTATTGGTAGGGTAATATCAGCATAGGCAACCGGGGTGATTGGAGGTAATGAGGAATTATCAGAATTTTTACCCGACCATGCCCATGAAGCAAAAAAAGCGACTAGCATAAGCAGAAAATATTTTGAATATTTAGTAATTTTTTTTATCTTTCTCATGGTATTAGTATATCATATATCAATTTAAAAACCTATTTACTTTTCCCCAGCTCATAATTATTAATTTTAGTAGATTCGATGGCTTTGTCAACAGATTTTTAGCTAAAATTAGGGTAATCATTTATACGGCCCTCTCGGTAATTGCCGTGATATAGTACTTCAATTATATGGACAAAAACCCGTATTTTTTTCTAAAAGACACTATTATAGAAAAAGTGTTTATCCCAAATGTTAGGGAGAAAAGCTTCTCTCCTTCTGGAGAAGAAATGCCCTGGCTCTTTGATTTTAGGAGGGTGTTAATGGATGTAGAGGCGCTTCAAGCTATAATTAAACTTTTTAAAAAAGAATTTGAAAAGGATTTACCTTTTCAAATTGGAGGATTGGAGGTGGCGGGTATCCCTCTGGTTACTGCTCTGATACTGGGTTTATATAAGGAAGACAAAAAAATAAATGGGTTTTTTGTCCGAAAATCTCGCAAAAAAGCCGGGTTACTTCGCATGGTAGAAGGAGAGATTAAAGAAGAGAATATTATCTTAGTTGACGACCTAATGGACACCGGAGGAAGCTTTATTAGGCAAATTGAAGTAATAGAGGGACTGGGGAAGAAAGTTCATGCAGTTTTTAGTGTTTTGCGTTTTCGAGATTTGGAATATTATTCATATTTTCATGAACGCGGAATAAAAATATTTTCACTCTTTAACTTAGATGATTTCAAAGATACTTTGGGACTATCTAACCGTATTGACAAAAAGACACTTCCTCTCCCGATGCCTTTTAAAGTAGATTGGTATTTTAAATCAGAAAACCCCGACTTTTTTTATGTCATACCAAAGTCAAAACCAGTAATTGATGATAAATTTGTATATTTTGGAAGTGATAAAGGAATTTTTTGGGCCCTTGATCAAGAAAATGGGAAAGTGGTTTGGAATTACAAAGTGAGCTTTGGGACAAGAGGGGAGTATATTTTTTCTTCGCCAGCACTTTATAAAAATCTGGTTTACTTTGGGGCAAATGATGGAAATTTTTATGCCATAGATAAAGAGACAGGAGAGAAAAAATGGATGTTTATGGAGGCCGATTGGGTACGTTCCTCTCCTTGTGTATCGTCGGATCTCGGTGTAGTTTTTATCGGCCTTCAATTTGGTTGGTGGTCAAAGAGCGGGGGAATTGTGGCACTCGATGTTATGACTGGTAAGAAAAAATGGGAATACAAAGTCGATGGGTATGTATATTCATCGCCTTCCTATTCTCATCTCTACAAAATGGTGATTTGTGGTGCTAATAATTTCTCTGTCTACGCTCTGAACGCTCAAAATGGAAAGTTGTTATGGGAATTTAAAACAGAAGGTGAGATAAGGGGGAAATCATCCTTTGACGACATTAAAGGAAGGGTTGTTTTTGGCTCACTCGATTCCCATTTTTATATTGTTGATTTAAAAACGGGGGAATTAGTTCATAAAGTAGAAGTGGGAGGGCAAATCTTTTCTGACCCCTTGGTACATGAAAATTTTGCGTATGTTTCTTGCCTTGATAAGAATCTCTATTGCATTGAACTAGATAGCGGTAACATAAAGTGGAAATTTAACGCTCGAGCAAGGATCTTTGCTTCGCCGGTTATGTTTGACGGTAAAATTTATATTGGTTCTAATGATTCTCGCCTATACGAGATTGATAAAGATAGCGGTAAAGCTACGGCGTTTTTTCAAGCAACGGAGCGTATTACGAATGCCATAGAATATAATTCTGTAACAAAAAAGATCTTTTTGCCCACGTTTGCAAATGAAATTTATTGTCTTAGCAAAGACAGTAAGTAAAAAAACTAATTTAAAATTTTTTCAACCAGTATTTGAAACTCCTCTTCGCTTCTAGGTCCAACAACTTTTGTTTCAACAAACCCATCACGATTAATGAATATTGTGATTGGCACTGTTTGAGCTCCTCCGCCAAAATAATTGAACAATCTATCCTTGGGGTCAGAGACTAGTTCATAAGTTACTCCTACGGATTTAGCGAAAGCTTCCCCCACTTCTTTTTTTTCCGTTTCACTTCGGTGTACTCCCAAAAAGACGAGGTCGGTGTCTTTATTTTTTTCGTAAATTTTTTGCATAATCGGCATTTCATCTCTACAAAATATGCACCATTCTGCCCAAAAATTTAAGACAATAGGTTTGCCTCTAAGATTTTCTAATCGCTCGAGAGACCCGTCAAATTTATTCAAATTAAATCCCGGAACTCGCTCGGCTTGAAAGGTTGGTTTGGTGAAATATAGGGCAAATCCCGCAACCGCTAATACAAATAAAAAAATTGTTAGTAAGTTTAACCAATTTGACTTAAGTGTTTTGGACATATATTTTATGGTAACATGCCCTTTATGAATTCAAAATTTTCTAGAAATACTACTCTGGTGATTATAGTATTTTTATTTTTGTTCGTTTTCTGTATGTATAGTTTTTATAAAAGAGATAATAATCGGTTATTTCTCACCATAGATGATTTGCCGAAAGGGGCCGTGTTTGTATCCCATGACCATGATTTAAAAGAAGTGAAACTCACAGGGGGTGTTGCCATGAGACATTATGCAACGCCTGAAGCCGCAAAAGCTGGAGGCCCCATTTATGGAACGATGGGGTATAGGATCGTAGCCATAGAGTATGATGTTAAAAGCGATATGATTGTGAACAAAGCGGTTGGGAAAGAATTTCCCGGATGGAAACTCTTAATTGAAAATTCAGATAAATTTAAATACGACCATTTTCACGTCGCTTTTAGTAAAGACGACCATTTGCACCCCTCGGGCGATTCAGAGCTCCATGAAGACACAGGTTCTTACTCGATTCATTTTATGCTTATTCCTCACGAAGAAGAATTGGAGTACGGATTGGTCTGTGGGGGCTAAAACTACAAATATTTAAGGATGGCTTGATAGTTTAGGAAATCAAAAATTTTAAAACCATATTGATTAAGAAGAGATAAATTGTCGGTAAATACCAGTATTCCTAAAACAATTAAGAAAGCGTTTCCTAGGTGGCGCAGTATATTAAATGCCAACCTCCTTTCATTTATTATATAGTTGGCTTTTTCTATTCCTAACCCTACTAATAAGTGCGGTATTGCTAACCCAATCGAAAAAATTCCAAGAAGCAAAGCCCCACCTATGGCAGTGTCTTCAGTTGAGGCCAAAAGCAACATAGAAGCGAGAACTATTCCAACACAGGGGCTCCAGGCTAGCGCAAAAAAAGTGCCTAATAAAAAAGAACTGGTTGGGTTTCCTGGCCGCAATTTTTGCGGAAAGGGAATAGAGAAAAAGTGAATATTTTGGAAACTGAAATTTGTAATACCTAGAATTCCCATAATGATTATGAATATTCCTCCAAGTTTTATTAGTACCTCTCTAGCTAAGGGTAAAGTCCCACCGACTAAACCTGACATTAAACCAAAAAATATAAATATTATAGAAAACCCCAGGACGTAAGAAATGCTATTTAACATTATTTTACTTCGTTTTTTTTCTGTGGTGGATATTGCGTGGTCAATTCCACTTATTGAGGCAATAAAACCTGGGATTAGGGGAAGAGTGCAAGGAGCCATAAAAGTTACCAATCCTGCAATAAATGCTGGCAAGATTAAGGATGTGAAACTAATGTCCATAAGTTATTAAAATATTTTTTTATCTCGGATTCTACTTAAAGCTAAAAGATAGTGACCAACTGAATCAATCCATGCTTCCGTATTTACCATATCGTGTCTTATTCCTCCTATGACGGACTCTCTTCCTTCAGGAGTAACAAAATAGACATTTTCATCATTGTATTGCATTTCCTCGATCCATAACATTGTTTTTTCCAAGGCCTCTCGATATTTCATATCATCTAATCCAAACTCATCTGCAAGAATTATTGCAATAGGGAGGGTCTCTGCGATTTTGCCGACTCCTCGTGTGTAGGGTAAACCCCCGGCAGTCGTAGCAGGGAAAATTCCATTTTTGTCGTTAGGGTAAGAGAACTGATTAGAAATTAGCCAGTCCGCTACCTCTAATGCAAACTTATAATGATTTTTTCCCTTTTCTATTTTTTCACAAAGGGAGAAGGTGTTTATTAGCTCTGCAAACATCGCTAATTGGATAGGGGCTCCTTTTTCTACAGCAGATAGAAATTGTTTTTTGGCTATCTGCGCCACTTCTAGGGCCTTTGGTTTAATTTGGGGGTTATGTTTTGAAAAATTTAATAAAAGTGAGGAGGCCTGCTGAACCGTTATGGCGTCTTCATTTTCAAAACTTTCTTTTAGTAATATTTCTACCCAATTGTTTACATTCTCTAGATATGTTTTATCTCCCGTAAGTTTCCATAATACCATTCCTTCAAATGATCCATAACAGTAAGAGAGAAGCGGCTTAAGGATTGTGGCGTCATTAAGCAACTTTTTTATATAAAGAAAATTACTCTCTACTTGACCGAGGTAGTTAGTTTTTAATTCTATTGAGGGGGCTATGTATTCTGCAACAGCTCCCATTGTAAAAGATGATCTTAAAATATCGTATTGCTTGATTGTGCCTGATAGAGGATCTATCGCCAATCGAATGTTCCCATCATTTTCTTGCATTTTCATTACCCATTGTAGGGCGGCTTTTTCTGCAGAGATACTGATACTGTTAAAAAGGGGCTGGGAAGATTTTGCAATTGATCCAGATATTTTATTGTAACCTCCTTTGTTATTTTCAATAAATCCATCGATTTCAAACTGGTAGAATTGCGACTGACTATTTGAAGTTCTGTAGTTTATCCCTGCTTTTATTTCTGATAAGTATTGGAGAAAATCATTGAATTTTGAAAAATTTCGTACATTAAAGGCCGCTGGAAGAAGCCACCCTTTCTTTTCTCGGTGTTTTAGGAGAAATCCTTTTTCGGCTTGGATAAATTCTTTTTTTTCTAATTCAGAATGTTGCAAGGGAATTTTAAGAGATGACATGATTCCAATTTCAATCTGAGTATTTTCTAATTCTGAAATTGCAAGTGGTTTAAAACGAGAATCTCGACTTGCTCTGGAAATTCCTAACCGAATTGCCTCGTGAAGTTGTTGGTTTTCAATAATATAAGAGCCACGCGGATGCCCATTTACCCAAAGTGCGACATCTATGTCCGTATACATAAAAAAACGAGTGGATAATTTGGCAGTATCAGCTTTTCTATCCAAAAAACCTGTTCTTAAAAATCTCTCTAAGCTTAATCTGGCAAAAGATAGCGCCTCTTTTTTTTCATCTGACGTTAGACCAAACCTTAGGGGCAGGTTTATTTTGTGACGTTTTGTATTTTCATATACAGAGATAATTTGAGAAGTAAAAATGGGAACCCAACCATCTTCAATTTTGGGAGTGATCTTATTTTTCTGGCTAATAATGAAAGTAAGAGGTTCTTTTTCCGTAAGTTTTTTTATCTTTTTTGGTGGTTCGGATATTTTACGGGGAAAAGTGTAATAATATATCTCTTCAGATAAATTATTTACTAATAATATTCTATCTTTTTCAGTCGCAATCTCACTAATCCACGAAAAGATATCCCCTGTTTTTTCCAAAAGCTCGTACTCTTCTTTTGAGTTTATGGCGAGAGTTTTGATTTTATCTAGTAGCATTTTTTATATAGCGGACACTTCATTTTACTTTGCTTACCCAATAGTGCAATTAAAAAGTTGTTTTTAATCCATGGAGATAGGTGTATTACAGTCAACACCTTGGAATCACTTTTTAATCATTTGACTCGGCGTTTTG
>CAYHJR010000006.1:0-18846 GCA_964357075.1 uncultured Candidatus Saccharibacteria bacterium | reverse complement strand
AAAACGCCGAGTCAAATGATTAAAAAGTGATTCCAAGGTGTTGACTGTAATACATCAAACGTTCTTGCTGTAACCCTCCACCGTCTCGGCACCACTTTAATTATCCCAAAGTGGTGCAATCACTTTTGGTGGGCTTTTTTTGTTTATTATCTAAATATCTAGTTGCGCTTTGGTGGCGTTTGATTGAATGAAAGATTTGCGACTTGGAACATCAGTTCCCATCAAAACATCAAAAACTTTATCCGCCTCTTGCGCGTCTTCAATTGAAACTTTAAGCAAAACTCTTTTTTCGGGGTCCATGGTGGTCTCCCAAAGCTCTTCCGGATTCATTTCTCCCAAACCTTTGTAGCGCTGAATGGTAATCTTGGGGGATTTCTTGATTTCTTTTTCTTCCCCCTTGCCCGAAAAAACTTCTTCATTAGAAGTTTCGTCGGGGCCCTCCGTTTCCATTATTTCCGAAATATCAATTTCTTTGCCGACTTTTTTGTTTTTCTCCTCCTCGCTGTAAGCGTATTGGATTTCTTTGCCTCTTTTAATTTTGAAAAGCGGTGGTTGCGCTATATAAATAAATCCGCCATCAAGAAGCTGTCTGAAATGACGATAGAAAAGCGTCAAAATCAAAGTTCTGATGTGGGCGCCGTCAACATCCGCATCAGTCGCTATAATAATTTTGTGATAGCGTAATTTTTCTATATTAAACGTATCCCCTATCAAAGTGCCAAGCGCCAAAACCAACGAGCGTATTTCTTGCGAGGCCAGCATTTTATCCAATCGAGCGCGCTCCACGTTTAAAATTTTTCCTTTGAGCGGAAGTATGGCTTGCGTTCTCCTGTCGCGCCCTTGTTTGCTACTACCCCCGGCAGAATCCCCCTCAACTATGAAGAGTTCCGATTCGCTTTGGTCATTACTTTGGCAATCAGCCAGTTTTCCAGGCAAAGTTAATCCTTCAAGCGCGCCTTTGCGCAGAACACTGTCTTTGGCGGCTTTGGCGGCCAGGCGCGCGCGCATCCCTAAAATTCCTTTGGCGACAATGGCGCGCGCGTCCTCCGGATTTTCTTCAAAGAAAGCGTTCAGAGATTCGCTAAAAACATTGGATACGGCGCTTTGCGCTTCCATACTACCGAGCTTAGCTTTGGTTTGTCCTTCAAATTGAATTTCACGAAGTTTTACGGAAATCACAGCCGTGAGCCCTTCCAAGACGTCATCTCCGGTTAAATTATCATCCGCTTCTTTTAAAATATTATTTTTGCGGGCGTAAGCATTCACCACGCGAGTGAGCGCGGTACGAAACCCGGTTATATGCGTGCCGCCTTCGGGATTATAAATACTGTTGGCGAAAGCCACCACGCGGACGGTAATGTCATCCACGTATTGCAAAGCGATTTCCACTTCCACTCCTTCGGCTTCTTTATCAACATAGAAAATATTTTTGTGAATTGGTTTTTGAAATTCATTATAAAAACGAATCATTGATTGAAGTCCGCCTTCAAAATAAAACGAAGTGGAAGGGACTTCCAAATTTTCATCAGCTAAATAGTAAGCATCGGGGCTAATTTTCCCCTCGTGCTTTCTGGCGTCAATTATGCCAATGCGAAGTCCTTTGGTGAGATAGGCCTGCTGGCGGAGACGATTAACGATTTTTTCCCAATCGTATTCTATTTTCTCGAAAATCTGCGGGTCGGCTTCAAAAGTTACAATTGTGCCATGCAATTTTGAAGAACCGATTTTCTTAACCGCGGCCTTTCTGTCTCCGCGCGTGTATTCTTGAACATAATGCCCGCCGTCTCTGTGAACTTCCACTTTCATATAAGCAGAAAGTGCATTCACAACGGACGCGCCCACCCCGTGAAGCCCGCCGGAAACTTTGTAACCCTCGCCGCCAAATTTTCCGCCAGCGTGCAAGGTCGTCATTATAGTTTCAAGAGCGGACACTTTTGTTTTCTTGTGCATATCTATAGGAATGCCGCGTCCATTGTCCGCCACCCGCACGCGATTTTCCGGCAAAAGCACAACTTCAATACGGTCGGCAAAACCGCCCATCGCTTCATCGCGCGAGTTGTCAAAAATTTCAGAAATCAGGTGATGCAAGCCGTCGGGCCCGGTCGTTCCAATATACATTCCCGGACGCTTCCTAACGGGTTCAAGCCCTTCAAGGACAGTGATGTCTTCGGCGCTATAATGGTGGGCCTCAAAACCCTTCCTTTTCTCTTGGTTTTTCTCCTGCTTTTTTTCTTCTTTGGTCATGATTGATTTTTAAGGAGTAGTGACGACTATAAAAATCATCACCCAGCACCCTTTCAGTTTATTAGATAACCTGATTTGTTATATGCTCAAATTATTACTTTCTTGTTTAGTTAGAATAGGCCCGAAAAGGTGCTGGGTTCTCAAAAACTATAGTCGCCTGAAAGCTTCTTAGTTTTTGGAAAACAAAAAATATCCCTTTTAGGATGCTGGAATTATAACAAATTTAGGAGCAAAAAGGAAGCGAAAAAACAGTCAAAATAGCTTGTAAAACTTGCGTTTTTTGGCATTTGTGGCAATGTGAAAAACAGTGGAAAAAAGCAGTTCCTATAACCTTGTCGGAGAACGAAAATGAGCGCGAAAACGAATAAGGTTCTGCTGAAGATAGTACTGGCCGTGGTACTGTTCCTCACCTTCATTCTTCCTTTCCTTCCGGCTTTTGCCGGTATCGACATTCGGCCGAACGACCCTACAAAGAAAAAGTGGGTGCGAGTCAAAAATCCGGGGCCAAAGTTCCAAGCTGTTTTTTTATGCGAATTTCGGTGCCCCCCCAGTACGTTGCGAATATCTCGTGGAGAAAAGCGGTAGGGTGCGAGTTCTTACCGTCTTCAGCAATGAACGCAATGAAAGGGTGCTCTATTACGGTTTCGTGTCAAAGGTGCGCGGCGTCATCGTAACAACGACGATCGGCACCATTGTCGACACTGAAATCGAGTTTGAGGAAGAGAGCTATTTCACCTTGGGGGTCAAAAATGGACGAGGGCCGCCAATTAGCCCGATACCCAGAAACATTTTTCGGGAAAAATGCGGTGGAATCGGGCCTCCCTGAACATTCGGACTTATACAGGGCGCTTCGGCGCCCGTTTTTTTATTTAAAACAACATTTCTTATTCTATTGTTCTCAAGAACAATAGAATAAGAAATGGGGGGAAATTATCTGACTTCCCAGCCATTATTGGAATTAAGTCTTTGAGTTACTTTTTCCATCGCCTCGTTCAATTCTACATCATTTAAAGTTCTATCATTTGATTGAAAAACCAAATGGTATGCGTAAGAACTTTTTTCATCTTTCTTAAATTCATCAAATTGGTCGCAGCGCGCAAGATTGTCCCCCGCCATTTCTTTAATTATTTTTTCCACATCGGCGCCAGAAACATTTTCCGGAACCCAAAGCGCAATATCGCGAAGGGCAAATGGATATTGAGAAATTGTTTTGTACTTTATTTCTATCCTTTCCCCAAGGTTTAACCTTGGTGAACCAAGATTAAACCTTGGGAAAGTATCTTTCAACGTCGTTTCTTCTAAGTTAATTTTGCCTTTTGAAAAAATACCGGTGCAAATACTCAAAACTTCCTCGCTTTTGGAAAATACTTTGCCAATTTCAAATATCTTTACCTCATCCAATCCTAAAAGCGGAGCATTCCTTGAGTTTAATTCAAGCGCTTTTTTTATTCCTTCACCTAAGTTTTTACGCATAAAAGATTTGTCACTGGCGATTGGATTTTCAATCTCCACTTCCCCACTTTCCCTCATAGCGTAAGTGTAAACTTCCGAATATCCTTGTCTTACTAGCGCCTCGCGAATCTTTTGACATTTATTAAACTCTTCGTTTATTTCTGGCTCCTTTCCAAGAGCGGGGGGCAAAACAGACTCAATATGTTCTAACCCATATACACGTCCTATTTCTTCCGCTAAATCTTCTTTTATCTCCAAATCCAACCTCTCAAACGGAACTTCTACTTTAAGCCCGTCGTGAGTAAATTCGAGACGGTCATAAATTTCCTCAATCTCTTTTTGCGTCAATTTCGTGCCCAAAATATTATTCGTCTCTTCAACCGAAATCTCTATTTCTTTTTTCGCTTGTTTTTTTGGATAAAAATCAAACTCTCCTTCCACCTGAAAATCATCCCCCTTAGCGTTTTCTTCAATAAGCTTAAGGGCTAAATCCAATGCGTGGCCCGGCAATTCCGGCGAAATGGCGTTTTCAAAACGGACAGAAGCATCGGTTCTCAAATTTAAAAGTTTGGCATGACGCCTGATTGTCGGCGCGTCAAAATTGGCCGCTTCCAAAATAATGTCTGTTGTCTTATCCGTAATTTCCGAAGACCCTCCTCCTTTAATACCGGCGATACCTAAAATATTTTTCCCTTTCGATTCTCCGTCTGTTATTAAAAGCGCCCCCTCTTTTAATTCTCTTTCCACTCCATCCAGGGTTAAAATTTTTTGACCATTTTTTGCTTCACAAACTATAAATGAATTGCTGACTTTATTCTTATCAAAAGCGTGAAGTGGCTGATTTAATTCAAACATTACAAAATTTGTTATATCCACCACATTGTTTATGGACTTTCCCCCCATTGCCTCAATTCTCTCTTTTAGCCATTTTGGCGATGGCTGAATCTTGACATCGCGTATCACCAATACTTTGAAACGATTTACTTTTTCGGTCGTTATTTCAACCGAGAACTCGTTTGATTGAGGAAATGTGCGTGGAACATTTTTTAGCGGCTGCAACTTCATTTTCATCTCAAAAATTGCACTAACTTCTTTGGCAATGCCATAGTGACAAAGGCAATCGTGGGCGCGGTTCGGTAAAACTTTCACATCAAGAATTTCATCATCTACCTTTTTCTCTACTCCCTCAATTTCAAAGGCGTGCATAGTCAAGCCGCGCACCAACTCTTCCGTTTTGGGAAGCGGTTTTTCAAAGTAGATTTGTAGCCAATTTCTAGAAATAAGCATCGTATTTTAAAATTGATTTACCAAACGTAAGTCGCCGTTATATAGGAGCCGGACATCATCAATGCCGTATTTCAAAACCCCCAGCCGATCAATCCCCGCGCCAAAAGCAAAACCTTTATATTTTTTCGGGTCAATACCGCCAAATTCCAAGACCTTGGGATGCACCATTCCCGCCCCCATTATTTCAATCCAACCGCTTTGTTTGCACACAGAACATCCCTTCCCGGCACACTTAATGCAGGTGATATCCGCTTCAACCCCCGGCTCAACGAATGGAAAATAAGAGGGGCGCAAACGCATAGAAACTTTAGCGCCAAAAAATTCGCTGAAAAATTGCTCCAGAACTCCCTTGAAATGCGCCAGAGAAACATCTTTCTCAATCATTAACCCTTCCAACTGGTAAAACTGCGCTTCGTGCGTGGCATCCGTTGCTTCATGGCGATAAACCTTACCCGGCACGATAATTCTAATCGGGGGCTTGTGGGACTCCATATAACGCATTTGCATGGGGCTTGTGTGCGTCCGTAATAACCTGCGACCTACGACCGACAACCCGCCCAAACCATCTCCTTCATCCTGTATTTTTTTGTTAGTTGTTAATTGTTGGTCGTTGGTTGATTTGAGCCAAAAAGTATCCCACATGTCTCGCGAGGGGTGCCAATCGGGAATGTTTAGGGCATCAAAATTGTAATGCTCGGTTTCAATTTCCGGACCATCGGCAATGGCAAATCCCATTTTGCGGAAAATTCTCGCGATGTCCGCAATCATTATGCTAATGGGGTGCAAATGCCCTATTTGGGTCGTTTCTTTCATTGTCCAATTATACCTAAATGGCCTTTATTTCTAAATTGACACCAAATAGAGTTTAGCGTCCTTTTTGAGATACAGTTCATTGCCATCCTTAATCCGAAAATCGTATCCAACACCATCAACTATTTTCTGAATATTTTGAGGGGAACGGTCATCAATTTCTGAAACATAAATTCCTCCCTCAAGACGGATAATCAAAAGGTCGTTGCGGCCCGGAAAAAATTCAAACGATTTGACCGGGGAATTTGTTTTTATAATTATTTCTAGTTTGCAAGCACTGCTTTCGCAAAAATATCCAGGTATTGAATCCTCATCCCCCGCCCACAAGACGTGAAGCGAACCATTTTCGTTTCGAACAAAAACATCTCCCAGTATTCTGTCGCCCGATGAAGTGGTGGCAATTTTTGTGGTAGTGGCGATTTTTGAGATTGTGGTTGTTGAAAAAAGAATATTGATAATATCGTAATCCGGATTTTTCAAGGAGGGACTTTGACTTCTGGTTGAGGTTGCTCCATCTCTTTCTAAGAATCTGGTGATTTCAATCAACTCCGTCTCTGATTTCAAAAGGAAAGGTCTCGCTTCCGTGACAATTTCGGGAAAAACCTTCAGAGATTTATTCCAAGTTTGCAAGCCGTCCTTTGAAACCTTCACTTCATAAGTTTCGGGCTTTAGGTCTTGAATAAAAATACTCTTTTGCACAATGCTGGTTTTTCTCACCAGTTCCCCATTAACATATATTTCGAGCCCGGATTGGTCGACGCCTACATATATGCCGCCCGTCTGGGAAACTTTGATAACGTCTTTCAAACTAAAGCGATAACCCTTGGCGTCCAAAATAAAAAGCGGGGCGACAACGACAAAAACAAAAAAGAAAAAAATAAAGTAAATAATTCTTTTTTTTCGGGAAAGCGGTTGCATCATAATTTATTTTCTGTGCTTGGGAGTAACCCAGAAACCCATATATTTACCGAACATCAATCTGGTCTGGGCATCAAGGCCGGGAATGGCGCCGAACATGACGATGGTAAACGGTACGAATATCCATTGCAAAATCATACCAAAATTGGCAAATCGCCCCTTTTCTTTAGGGCGCTTCGGAAGAAAAGTCATAAAAATGATTGAAGATAAAATGAGTCCAAGCATGGCCACTATCATTATATTTCTGGTCAATATCGGCAAATTATAAGAGAGAACCGTTTCGTTGAAACGGTATCCTCCCAAAATAACCGGCAGCCACCCCAAAAGAAAAATCATAATGGGGTTAGTGGCAAGCGACCAAAATCCTTCTATCTGAACAAATGCCGTTTTGAATTTTGTCCAAAAAGGAATTTTCTTATTTTTTATAAAACCAAGCAAAAGATACGGAAGATTTTCCGCGCCGTATGTCCAGCGGCGATGCTGTTTGTAAATATTTTTTACGGTTTGCCAAAATGTTGGCGCCACATTGGCATCCATTGAAACCGGGTAGGACAAAGGCAAAACGGAATAATCGCCGTTGTGCGCCAAATACAAATTCCAGAAAATTCTTGAGTCCTCGGAAACCATGTTTTTCTGCCAATATCCTATTTCATGCAAAGTTTTAAAAGCCACGGAATGCGAAGAGAACGTAGCCAGTTTTTCCGGACGTTCTTGTTGCATCATTTGCCAAAAAGTGCTCGAACCGGCCGCCACGCGGGAAAGCATTGGCACTTGCCAGATATTGTTGTTATAAAACGGCACCGGCTGGAATGAAACTTTGTATGGATTCGGAACAGTCAAAAAATGCCAGGTTAAACAAGAGAAATAATCTTTGTAGACGACCGTATCAATGTCAAAATTGGAGACAATCACGTCATCATACGGTATATTGTTTTTGTCCAAAATAAGATTGCGCGCTTCTTCAATGGCGTAAGAGCTGTTTGAACCTTTGCCGGCCATTTCCCCGGGAACATTTTTGGGATGAACGGTTATCAAAAAATATCCGAAGTCTTTGGCATATTTCTCTTCAATCGTCTTGGCCATAGAAAAAGCGTCACTTCCCGCTCTCTCCTCCGCTGCTAAAACAACCGCCATTTTTTTCTTATTGTAATTGGTTTCAAGGATGGCTTTTATACTTTGTTCAATAACTTCAGATCCTTCTTTATAAAACGGCAAAAGAATAAGATGTATAGTGTGTTCATGTTTTAATTTTGACAGCATCTCCGGCCAATTTAATGACATATTATATTTAAGACGCTTCCAATTGTGGCGAAGATGTATTGAAAGGTAAGTGGTCTTTAAAAGCCAGTATAGATCAAAAGCAATAATGAAATAGGCGGCGGCAACAGGCGCAAAAATAGAAAGCAAAATCACCAAAATAATAGTTCCCCAGGAAAGAAATCCGGGCATTATTTCAAGCAGGCGATAAAGAGCTCTGTCACTTCCAGAAAAATCGCTGGCGCAACCGACCTTGAAATATTCCGTGTTTTTATAATCCATCCCGTTAGAAATAGGAGACGCACCTTAGCGCGTCTCCACCGCTTAGCTGATAAAAACGTTTAAACATTACCGCGAATTTATTTTTAGATAATTGGTATAACATAACTATTATTAATTTCTAACGGGATACATAAATTAAAGGCCTGACTCTAGCAAAATACCCAAACTAAATCTATTCCCCTTGGAACAACCCATTGGCTTTCTCCAGAAATTCCGGATGCCCCCTGTCTTTCATCCAATACCACCATTCCACTCCCCATAAATATTGCTCGCTGAAACCGGTTTTTTTGGCGAAACTCAAAACCTCGTTAAATTTGTTTATATCCATTCGACTTAATTGAATATCAAGCGAAGTTTTTGAAACGCCTTCAAGCAACCACGGTTCAAGCGAAAGTTCTATGAGAAAATTTTTCTTATCGCCATACAACAAAGACATCAGGTTGGTTTTGGCTTTGTAAAATGAAGGCAAATAAATCGTTCTTATTTCCCCGACATCCGGATTCCATAAATATAAGTAAACGCTGGTGCCAAAAGCATCCCCCGATTTCCAGGCGCCCCTCCAAAGACCGAGGTTGCCGCTATCGGTCACCAAAACGGGCCTCGTCGGATCAAATTTTTTCACAAGAGCAATTTCCTCTTTCAAAAAATCCTCGTCCAATTCCCCGCAGTGCTCCTTGGCAAAAATAGTCAGAAATGGCTCATTTTCAACTTGCCAATATTTGATATTTTCATAACTCTTGTAATGCAAAATCATCTTTTCAAGATAGGCGAGAATTTCCTTTTTCTGCTCCTCCCAAGAAAGATTTTTAGCCCAAGTTGGCACATGGCACTCCGGCCAACGCGGCACTCTTCTGCCTATGACCAAAATTACTTCGGCATTTCTTTTCTTCGCCTCTTCAATTTGAAAATCAAGATCAGCAAAATCAAATTTATTTCTTTCTGGTTCAATCATAGGCCAATAAGCAATGAGGCGAAGTTTTTTGACGCCTAATTCATCCAAAATTGATATGTAGATATCTTTCCACGACAAAGAAAGTTCTTCGGCATAAAGTTGGCTAAAAGTTACTCCATAGGAAATATGTTCTGGGTTTTTCTTTATTGATAAAATGCCAAGCAAAAGAAGCGCTAACACGAACACGAAAAGTAGGACTTTTAAAATCTTTTTTAACATCAAATAAACAAAATAAAGAAACCGGCCACAATAAAACACATCGCGATTATCTTATGTAAAATATGGCCCGGTCGAAATTCGTGACTATAAAGTTCCGGTACTTTTTTGGATAAAAGAAAAATCATCAAAAAAACAAAAACGAACTGCAAAGATGAAAGTGCGTTTATGATGGAAACAGAACCAAGGTTTATAGCGTAAAGTATGCAGAGAAAAGCCAACCCGCCCAAAATCCTGTTCGCCACGATCAGGGCGCCGGTTTTTGAACCAGTATTTTTGGTTATATGAAAAACGCTATTTCTAATTGAAGGTAAAAGAAGGAGAGCAAGCGCGCCAAAAACATTGCCCATTAGAGAATAAAAGAAACCATCCGCAAAGGTTGTTTCTGAAAAAAGGATTTTAATTAGCACAGCCGAAAGACCGAAAAGAATGCCCGCCCCCAATACCTGCAAGAAAGAACGCGCATAAAACCGAAAATGTCCAACCAAGAGAATTCCTACAATAAAGAGAATCATAGCAAAGGGGAAAGTCGCAGGTAACTCTTCATTTAAAAATATGGCACCAAAAATAAAGGTGGTAAGGGCGGAAATAGCTGTAAGCCAAGCCACAACATCGGTAGTGTTGGCATGTTTGAGCGCCCGATATAAAAATATAATTGATAATATAAAAACAAATCCGATATCAATTGAGAGCATCAAAACTTCCCGACTTGGAAAACCAACTACCCCAAAGGGCAGCATTATCAAGACGAAACTAGAGACAAGCCCGACATAAAAAGCATAAACGCTAGGTCTTGTCACTGAAGTATTGGTGACAATGTGTTTATCAAGTAAAACTACAATAGCGTTAAGCATTTGGCCTATCACCACAAAAACAATTGACAATGTAAAAGCGATTTCTGTAGTCATTAAAGTGAATTGTTTTCAATAATTTTCTTGTAAACAAAAGCCGATGGGCGCGGTCTTCTCTCCAGAGTATCGTAGTCAATTTCAATTAGACCAAAGCGCGGCCAGAAACCCTTATCCCATTCAAAATTATCTAGCAGAGACCAATACATATACCCACGAACGTCAGCGCCACTTTTTATAGAGTTGCCGACGGAACTTAAAGCCCTCTCAATGAAGCGGCCACGCATATTATCATTAGCGTCAGCTATACCATTTTCTGTTATATAAATCGGTTTGTTATATGACTTTAATTCTAACAACGATTGATATATAGATTCAGGATAAAATTCCCAACCGAAATCAGTCAGCTGTTTATTTGGATTTTTACCAAATCCACCATCGACAACGTTCCTATTATAGTGATTGAGTCCAATAAAATCTTGATGATTTTTAATGCGGTTTAAGAACCAGCGATTCCAAAAATAATGGCCGCATTTTTTTAGTAAAAAGTTCGTAATATTTTGTCGTAATATCACAAAGGATACCTGATGCTTAGCTATACCCACCCTCGAATCCGGATAATTATCCTTGATTTTAATATAGGCAAGTTTATGAGCATTTTTTAGATTAGAAAGTGATTTATAATAAGTGATAAAATTTCTTTTCTGGGGAGGCCAAACTCCCTTCAAGTATGAATGGCTGGCGACAACGTCCGGTTCGTTTAGGGTAACCCAAAATTTAATCTCCGATCCAATTCTCTCTGTAATTTTTCCTACATATTTCTCAAAATATTTTGGAAATTTTTTATTTGAAAATCCACCCTTTCTAGCAAGCCAGAGTGGCATAGTCCAATGCCAAAGGGTCACAAATGGTTCCAGTCCGTTTTCCCGACAAGTTTTTATGACATCTCTGTAATGCGCAATGGCTTCTTCATCAAATTTTCCCTCTTCCGGTTCAATGCGAGACCACTCTATGGAAAAGCGGGTCGCGTTGTGGCCAAGTTCTTTAGCAAGTTTAAAATCTTCTTTGTAACGATTGTAATGGTCGCAAGCAATACCGGAAATGTAATTTTCCGGATTCGTAGCATCTTTTTCTATTTCCTTCCAGTTCGGTAAGTGTCCAAACTTGCTTCGCGCCTCGCTGGCGAGGCGCGAAGCAAGTCCCTTTTCCCATTCTGTCCAATCATTCTTGTTGTTTCCTTCAACTTGATGAGACGCTGTAGCCGCCCCCCACAAAAATCCTTTGGGAAATTGCAGATTTTCTTTATCAAAGGTATCCATATCTTCCTCTTTCGGCATAAAATTGTTCACTGGATTATACCAAAAAAGCGCCTCTTAGGCGCTTTTTTGGTTCGATAATGTCTTTGTAATCTCACCTGCCCTGTCCATAAATGAAGATGCTCAAAGAAATCCTGTTTTTTTCTACTTCCTACTTGGATGTTTTTCCACTTGGAGGTTAAACCTCCAAGTGATAACATTAATTAAACATGGCAAATAGGAAAATCAACTTCGTAGAAGGAGAATATTATCATCTCTACAACCGTGGTATAGACAAAAGAAATCTTTTTTCAAACTTAAAAGATCTCAGAAGGTTTTTCCAAAGTATGCAAGAATTTAATGTCGTAGATCCGATAGGGAGTATTTATGAAAGTTCGTTTAGAAAAAAGAATTCAAAAAATCAACAAAAAAAACAACTTGGAGGTTTAACCTCCAAGTTGTTGAATAATAAGCTTGTTGAGTTTGTTGCCTATTGCATTAACCCCAATCATTATCACTTTTTGGTAAGACAAATATCTGAAAAAGGGATTGAGAAATTCATGCATCGCCTGGCAACCGGTTATACGATGTATTTCAACGAAAAAGAAAGGCGGGCGGGTTCGTTATTTCAGGGAACATTCAAATCTATACTTGTAACTTCCAACGAATATCTCTTACATTTGAGCGCCTATATCAATTTAAACGACCGTGTCCATAAACTCAAAAAACAAACTCCTAACTTAGTGAAATCAAGTTGGGAAGAATACACCGACAAAGAGGCTCTGGGAATATGCGAAAAGAGTATTATTCTAGAGCAGTTCAAAAACACGCACGAATACAAGAACTTCGTTCTTTCTTCGTTAGAAACAATACAAAAAAGAAAGGAAGAGGTACGAAATATAGAAACTTTTTTATTGGAATAAAATGATGTTGTGGGTTGCCTAATACTTAATACCACTACTTGGAGGTTAAACCTCCAAGTAGATAATCAACACGGTAATTGGTAATGTAGTTAAACTCGCGCGTAAACTCACAAAAGGATGAGCCGGGGAGAGGATTTGAACCTCCGACCTAGCGATTACAAATCGCTTGCTCTACCAACTGAGCTACCCCGGCCTAGGACACTAAAACTAGCAAAAACTTGAGAAATTCGCAAAATTATTTTATTTCTATTTTAGTCGAATTTTCCGTTTGAGAAATTTCTTTCTGAGCATCACCGTTTGAGGATGTGTTACTGGATTTGAATTCCGCCACGTCTTTAAGAAAAGCCGAGACTGGACCTGTGGCTCTCGGAATAATTTTACCTTTTATCAGCATGAATAACTTTGACTCATTCCACTTTTTCCAAATTATTGTCAGAATATCCGTCGTCTTGGCGACCAAAAAAGCTAGAACCAAGCGCGCCGTTGTCCAGCTTATATACTTGCCATAAGATTTGAAATCTTCCGCTTGGCGCCGCATTAAAATATCAAGGCGATAGCGCAAAACCGAAAACGGCTTGGCGCCGCGCTGAAGCTCCCAAGTCTTAAGAGACAAAAGAATTATTATTCCAAAGAGAGAAGCGAAAAATGTATACACCAGTACCATTGCCTTAGAATACCTCTAGGCCGATAATCGTGTAAAGCTTGAAATAGAAATCCTTTCGCCGAATTTCTGCACTGCCTGTTCAATCAGACCGGCTATGGTCACTTCGGGATTTTTAATAAACGGCTGTTCCAAAAGAATTTTATCCTGGAAATAGGATTTCAATTTCCCCTCAACTATTTTTTCAATCATCTCTTTTGGCTTCCCTTCCGCCTCCTTTTCAAAAACCTGGCGCGCTTTTGACTTGGTGTCATCCGGAATATCCTCCACTTTCAAATAAAGCGGATTTGAAGCGGCCACGTGCATGGCGATGTCATAGGCCAATTTTCTAAACTCTTCATTTTTTGAAACGAAGTCGGTTTCACTGCGTAAAATTACCATCGCCCCAATTGTGCCGTTATTATGCAAATAAGAGCCGATAGCGCCGGAAGCCAACTCCCGGTCTCCCTTTTTAGCGGCAATTTCGCCGCTTTTCTTACGCAAAATAATCAGCGCTTTTTCGATGTCGCCCCCAGCCTCCTCAAGCGCTTTTTTGCATTGCATCACGGAAATCCCGGTTTGGTCGCGCAATTGTTTTATTTGTTCGGTCGTGATGACTTTCATCCCTGTAGTGAAATTTCAGTTTGTTAAATCTTTCGACTCTTTTTATACAAAAACTCTTTTAATCTTCTTTTCAGCAGTCTACCACCTTGTGTAGTTTTTAAATAATATTCTCGTCTTTTGGCATCTTTCTCATCTAAACAAGCTTCGTAATAAATTATTTCCCACGGTCTATATCTTTTAGTCGAAAGATTTAGCCCTTGATTATGTTCTTTCAATCTGTTTCTTAAGTCAGAGGTAAACCCAATATAGATTTCTTTATTTTTATCATTCCGTAGAACGTAATTATAGAACATAATCGAGCTGAAATTCTACTACGGGGTCATAATAATAAAATAACAACAGAAAACTCCGGGAAGGGAGAAAAACTAAGCGATTTTGATTTCCTCAATCGGCTCAATTTTCAAACCGTCTTCGTAAGCGGAGACAATCTCATCCAAAAAAACGGCGATACTGCTTTTCAAAGAATCATTGCCCGGCACAGGGTACTCCACTTCTCTTAGATTGCAATCGGAATTCAAAAGCGCCACAACCGGAATATTCAGAATTCTTGCTTCTTTGACCGCATTGATTTCCTTCTTCGGGTCAATGACAATTAGGGCGGCGGGCAATTCCTTCAATTTTCTGATTCCGCCGAAATCGTGCTCCAAACGGTCAATTTCTCGGTCAATAAGCAAGCGCTCTTTTTTGGTATAGCGATTAAGTTCTCCGGTTTCCTTTTCACCCAGAAGTTTTTCCAATTTTTCCACTCTTTTTCTGATTTGGGGAAAATTGGTCAGAGTTCCGCCGATGTAGCGGCCGGGAACATTGGGCATATTAATTTTTTCTCCCGCCTTTTTAACGGCATCTATCCCCTCTTGTTTGCCGCCAACAAAGAGAACGGTTTTTCTGTTTTTACCGAGATTTTTTATGAATTCTTTGGCGTTTGAAAGAAATTCCGAGGTTGCTCCTAAATTGAAAATCTCCACTCTGTTTTTAGTGCCAAAAATAAACGGGGACACCGATGGGTGGCGGCGCGATTTGGAGTAGCCAAAATGCATCCCGGCCTTAAAGAGCTTCTCGGTTAATTCATTCTCCTGTTTTGTCATTTCTACTGCCATTTACCTTCCAAAATTTTTATTATAATAATTACCCAAAAACAATCTCCTTTATGAACATTTACCACATATCCCAGAAACCAAACCTTTTTAGGTAAAAATTAGGGGGGTGAATGAAAATAAGTGTCCTTAGACACCGCCGTACTCTAGCAAAAAACCGTTTTTTAAGCAACAAGCGGGATAATACTTTATTCTCCGCCAGGAGCGAGTGAATACTGACTATCAGCTAAACCCCCCAAGGTTTAACCTTGGGGGGTCTTATCACAAGGTCTCGGAATATTCCGGATTCATTTTACAAGTAAATTTACTCTGGGCGCTTACGACGCTTCCGTTATAACAAGTGAGAATGTAAACAGAAGACCCGATTGTGTCAATGCCGATTCGCGGAGTTTTGACAACCCCCGTTATTGCCGGAGGAGAAACTTGGTTTCCGGGTTCATTTATTCCTGGACCCTTCAAAGTGCAAGACGTAGCCGGGCTCGCTGACCAAGAAATTCGGCATCTATTGCCCTTGTTAACTATTCTGGAATCTCCCGGACTCATTATGTCAGAGCCGCCGCCCGCTCCAAGACCGGAGTCGCCACCAATCACAACGCCGTCGCTGTCTGTGTTAAGCGATTTAAAACTTGAAACCGGCGCCTGACAAAGATTGTCCAATGGCGGCGGAACAGGACAGGCAGACCCGCAGTCACCAAACCCCGGGTTAGTCATGCCGCAACTGTTCGGTGCAGAATTACAAAAACATTGCGGCGGGGGTGGCGGTGGAACATAGACAGGTGGAACATAGACAGGCGGAGCATAGACAGGCGGAACAAAAATTGCTCCCCAGCCATAACCGCACTCGGCCTGATGGGAATAACCCGATTCGCAAGACGCCGGAATAGAAGCTCCGCTTAAGCCATTGGAATAAGAAGCAAAGCCGACTTCGGGAGAAATGTGAGCAATTGGCGAAATGTTTTCCGCAATAACTGGGTATGCAAAAACAATCAAAAAAACAAAAGAAGCTAAAAAGAGATTAATGGTATCGGTCTTGAACGCTCTTAAACTATTGGCCATGTTACCCAATCATTATACACTACAAAATCTTTAGAGGCCAGTATTATTTATCCCCATATCACCTCCAAGAAAAATCCTCCGTTTTTGTTAACCTTTGTCACCCCAATCTACCAAGAATGCCCCCTCATATGGTTAACTGTATAATTGTTTTTTGACAGCAGTATAGATAAAATATATACTTTATCCATAACAGTTAAAAAGCAAGGAATTTATGATAACAAGCGTTGTTTTTAAGATAAGTGAAAAAACTAAAAACGAAGCTATGCGGCGGGCTAAAAAAGAAGGTATTACTCTAAGCGCCTTTCTTAAGTCGGCGACCAACGATTACGCTGCGGGCAATTTGAAATTCGGTATCCGCAGAAGCGACGAAGATAAAGCCGTTGAAAAGGCCATTTCGGTCTATGAACAAGAAAGAAAAAAAGGACGGCTAAAGAGAACATATTCTCTCGCTGACATCGGGTAATATTTTGTATGGTGATATTCACGACTTCTTTATTTCGCCAAAAGTTTAAAAAACTGCCACCCGAAATTAAAGAAAGAGCAAAAGAGGGAGAAAAAATGTTTCGCGAAAACCCTTTCAACCCGAAGCTGGAAACGCACAAATTGCACGGCAAGTATCGCCGTTACTGGGCTTTTTCCGTGACCAACATTTATCGGATTATGTTTGAATTTTTAGGAGGTGGTGAGATTGTTTTTATCGATATAGATACCCACAATATTTATAGATGATTTTCAGTCAAAGCCAGATTCTCCTTTATTGCCGAAAGGGTTTCTTCATATCCTTTCTTATAAATTCTAGGGTCATTCCCCGGATATGCCGCGCCCCAGCCCTTTTGACCAATTCTTTCAAAATTATATAAAGACGATTGCAAGGCCTTTTTAGCTTCTTCCTTTCGCCCCATATTTAAAAGCGCTACACCATAAATATTAGAAAGCCAGGGATTGTCTGGATTATAATCAAGCCCAAGGCGGGCTTCCCTTTCCACCGCCTCAATATCGCCTTTTTGAAAATAAACCCAGGCCAAATCATTTCTCCCCGCCCAGCTTTCCGGCTTCCATTCTAAAAACTTTTTAAAATCCTCAATTGATTTGTCCAGATTGCCCTGATAACCATAAATGAGTCCTCGCACATAATACGAGCGCGGATAATCTGGGTAAAATTGTAATTCCTTATTAATAGACCATATCGCCTCATAAAAATTCCCTTTAATGAAATGCAATCGCGCGATTTGATAATTAAGACGAGCCAACTCTGGATTTATTTCCCTGGCTTTCTGATAATATTTTTCCGCTTTGACGAGATTATATCCGCCGTCCCCAAAATAATAATTACCCGTCTGGAAATAAAAATTGGCCAAATTGGCGCTAAATAGAACCCCCAAAACAATCAGCCAAGACAAAAAAAGAATATTTCTTTTCATTGTAAAAACAAGAATATCACTTATTAAAACAAATTAGCAAATTATTTAACCCCGCAAATGTTCGAAAGTAAATAGATTTTATCCACGAATGTTTCGTCTTATATTTCTACCTTATTATTTTATCCGCGATAATTGTAATTTCTTTTGCGAAAAAATCTAAATCGACCGATCGGCGATGTCCCGACTGCAGAGCCAAGGCGGTTCCGCCCGCCAAATACCACCCGCCCCCCAAAAAGAAAGTCATTTCGGAGCATTTTTTTAATGCCCGAGATGTCGCTTTCGGTAAAACATCAAGGTAAAGCTGGCTTAAATTACTTTTCATTTTACAAGCAGAGACCAAAGCGCCTTTGATCTGCCGCTTAACTGGACCCGAGTCAACTTCATAACTTTTTTTATTGTGCGCCTTGAGTAATGCTTGAACACCCAACCCACCTCATCCGGTTGCCCAAACTCCAATACCCTTTCAATGATATATCGAGCATTTTTTTTGACGTCTATTTTTTCGGGATTAGTGTCCCAAAATAACGCCTGTCTAAATTTCATAATCGTCATTATAACATATTTTTAATAAATCCGGACAAAAGAAAAAGCGTTCCCGTTTACCATATGTGACTTACCCCCATAGGAAATTCCTATGGGGGGGGGTTAAATCACCATGTGAATATGTTTCTGGCTCATTTTTAAGAAATAAAAAACTTTTAGAGTTTGCGTTTGTGTTAGTGATCCAATTTAATCTTTTGTTATAGTGGTTCATAATTGCAACCATCAATAAAATTAATCGCTGTAAAAATGTGGCCTTAGTTCTGCCTCAGGAATATAATGTTTCGCTTGTTTGAAAATTGACACGACTGTTCCTCGATCGAGTTCCTTGTGATTCGGAACAGTGAGCACTTGATGTGAACCATCATGAACATTCCTAGACATTTTCATATGACTCCCTTTTTGATTTACCTTAACGAAACCAAATCCTTCTAAAATACCAATAACGTCCTGCCCACTCAAAATCTTAGGTTTAGGCATGTATAGGGCTAGGCAACTCAAAGTTGACCAGGACAGAAGGCGATTCACCAAGCCCAAAATCTGCCGGATCCTCTCCCTCAAGACACAGTTCGGTGGCCTCCTCTATATTTTTGGTTAACTCGTCAAGTGTTTTACCTTGAGTGACAACGGGAAAATCCACACCCTCGGCAATATAGTACTTATCACCCCTTAAAATACGGAACTGAATAATGTTTCTCATGTCGCCATTATAACATATTTTTAATACAAAACCTAGCCCACTTTCACGCCCCGAGCTAATTTAAAAGCTAAAATCAACACTCTAAAATCTATTTCAGCGAAAAGTTCAGGCACATGCATCAACAAAAATAAATCCGGACAAAAAAATGTTCCCGTTTATCATGTGTGACTTACCCCATAGGAGATTCCTATGGGGTGTTCATTCCTATGGGGTGTTCAGAAAAAAATATTATTATGCATAAGTTCAGATACATATGGCACTCCTCTTAATTGAGGACTATGCGCATT
>CAYHJR010000005.1:0-18929 GCA_964357075.1 uncultured Candidatus Saccharibacteria bacterium | reverse complement strand
TAAACTGCCAGCAGGCAAGATTTGCTTACCGGCCCCGCGCGCTTCGCGCGGGGCATTTTGTTTCCACTCCGCCACCCGCTTTTGGCGAGAGGCGGGGGTAGGTGTATAATAATCATCAAAAGTTGAAACAAAATTTATCAATCAGATTTTGAATAAAATTATTATGGACGAGCAAAAACAAAATAAAACCGGCGAAACAACTGAAAAAACTCCAAAGGCGCCAGAAGGAACAAATGACAATAAAACTCTAATGGGGGTGCTCTCTTATTTGGGACCGTTGGTAATCATTCCTTTTCTTGTCTCCAAGGAAAATACATTTGTAAAATTCCATATCAAACAAGGGCTGGTGCTTTTGGTTCTGGAGGTTTTGCTTTGGATTGCCGCCGGCATCTTTTGGCCTCTGATGCCCATAGTCGGCATTATAGAATTTGGTGTCTTTGTTCTGGCCATAATCGGCATTGTTAACGTTGTCGGCAACAAAGAACAGGAATTGCCTCTGGTCGGCCAATTCTCCAAACACTTCAATATATAAAGTAATACAAAATCCCCCCTCCGCTTCAAGCGGAGGGGGGATTTTATCTTTAGTAAAACTTAGGAGAGGTGCTTTGAAACGAGCTTGGTCATTTCAAACATATCAACCACCGCTTTCCCTCCGAATACTTTCTTTAAATTATCATCGGCAATAATATTGCGCTTCTTTTTTGGATCTTGAAGATTATTTTTCTTAATGTAGACCCAGAGCGCCTTCACAACCTCGGAGCGAGGCATAGGACCTTTCCCCACCACAGCAGCTAATTCGGGACTAACCGTTAGCGGCCTCATAAATGCAGAATTTGTTTTCGCCATTATGTGTTATTAATATGATAAATACTTACCCCCGTATAATACACCCATATACCCCCTTTGTCTCCTATAGCTGTGAATATAGACAAAGAAAAACTAATGTTTCATAATATGCTTAATTTTTACAAAAAACCGTATGCTAAAATGATTCAGCAATGGAAAATAGAATTTCTCTAAGCCCAATATTGATAATAATGGCGATAATAGTCCTTGGCGCTTTTTCATACGGCACCTATCGCTATTTGGAACTCAAAAAAGAGCTCACTCACAGTAAGACCCAATTTGGAATGACTTCCAATGAGCTAAAAAGCGTCATTGAGGAGCTAGAAACCCACTTAGCGAGCTCCACGGTAGAAAACCGCGACCTCAATGACTTTCTGACCATACTCAAAGCCAGAAATACCGATTTTCAAAATGAAATCCAAGAAAAAAATCTCAAAGTGGCAACATTGCAAAAACTGACCGAAACCGACCAAGAGCTTTTGCAAAAATATTCCAAAATATATTTCTTAAATGAAAACTATGTCCCTTCGGAAATTTCCACAATAGACGCTTCTTTCCTGTTCCGCAAAAACACCCCCGAACAGATTCACACCAGAGTAAAACCACACCTTGAAGCGCTCGTAAGGGCGGCCCGAGCGGACAATATTGATTTAAGCGTCCTTTCGGGGTATCGCTCCTTCGGCACCCAAGCCGCCATTAAATCCCGTTATACGGTAGTGTACGGGGAACAAACAACCAATCGTTTCTCGGCCGACCAAGGATATTCCGAACATCAACTTGGCACCACGGCTGATTTCACTACCAAAAAGGGCGGTCTAACATTAGATGGGTTTAAAAAAACACCGGCTTACTCGTGGCTTTTGGAAAATGCTCACAGTTTTGGCTTCATACTCTCCTACCCCGAAGGCAACAGCTATTATATTTTTGAACCATGGCATTGGAGATTCGTTGGCATATCTCTGGCCGAATACCTCCATGCCCAGAAAAAGAATTTCTACGATTTAAGCCAAAAAGAAACTGACCCGTACTTAATAAAAATATTTGATTAAAAACAAAAATACTCCCTTAGGGGAGTATTTTTGCGAAGTGACAAAAATGCCTATCTTACATCGTAGCGCCACCCTGTTCTGCACACATCTTACAGCTACTCTTATGAGTCGCTATTTCGTAGATGGCCGAAAGACCAACCAAGATATAGACCACTTTCAAAACCATTGGCCAAGATCCAAGTAGCATCTCAACTACATTCCATCCTAAAGCTGAAAGTCCCCAATTCAAACCTCCTACAACTAGAAGGATGAAGGCGACCATGTGTAATGCTTTCATAGATAAATAATTAGTTTTTTACGACCATTTATGTAATTATCTCATTCTTATAATTGCCCGCCAGTAGAGTTATCCACCCCAATAAAATACCTTGCAAGAAGCTTCAGGGTATTTTATTTTTGAGAACCTCTCGGTTCTCAACGCTCGCTCCGCTCGCTGCTCTCCTCTACGGGGTTTTCGACGATTAAAACTAGCCCCGCTAGTTTTAATCCCACTCCCCCTTTCCTCGCACATTCATCTCCCCGCCTCAGGCGGGGAGATGAATGTGCTTTTGTTAGATATTTAGAAAATGTTGTAAAAGTCAGATTTAGCCAATTGTGTCTCCCGAATTTACCAACTAACGGTAAAAATATATGCGTTTATCTAACGGGGGTCCACCTCCCTATTGTTTAAGTCCGAGCCCGGTTCGAATCATATACCAATTGATACCCAAAAAGATTAGGGATAAAACTATAAGCACGCTGATTGAAATAACGATTGAAACATCCGAAATTCCCAGAAATCCAAAACGCAAGCCGTCGATAATGTAAAAAACCGGATTAACCTTGGAAATTGCCTGCCAAAATGAAGGTAGGATAGCGATGGAGTAAAAAACGCCGCCAAGATAAACCAAAGGCGTAATGACAAACGTCGGCACAATGTTAATGCCGTCAATTTTTTTGGCATAAACCCCGTTTACCAATCCCGCCAGAGAAGCCACCAAAGAAGTTAAAAAGAGGAAAATCAAAACTATAAATAAATGCTTTATGACCGGGGCGGCAAACAACAGTGCAATCGCCATAATGCTAATGCCGACCATCATGCCACGCACCACTCCTCCCGTCACAAAGCCCGCAATCATAAGCCAAGGGGGCATCGGCGAAACCAGGAGTTCATCAATGGTGCGCGTAAAAAACTTTGACGTAAAAAACTGAAATGAAGTGTTCATGTAGGAGCTCATAATAACGCCGAGCATAACAAGTCCCGGCACCACAAACTGAATATAGGAATATTCCCCCATTAAGCCGATTCTGTCGGACAGAAATTTGCCGAAAATAAGGAAATAGAGAATTGAGGTGACCAAAGACGGCAAAATTGTCTGCGGCCAGATGCGAAAGATACGGACAAACTCCCTACGAACAATCGTCATATAAGCCACAAATTTTTCATTTCCATTCATATCTATTTCGTTAATTCCAAAAATACCTCTTCTAATTTCCCCGACGGATGCTTTGAGACAAGCTCCTCCATCGCGCCCTCGGCCACGATTTCCCCCTTATTTATTATTGCCGCCCTTTCGCAAAGCTGTTCCGCTTCTTCCAAATAATGCGTGGTGAGTAATATGGTTGTCCCTTCTGCATTTATTTTCTTGAGAAAATCCCACATACCGCGGCGAAGTTCGACATCAACTCCGGCGGTTGGTTCATCCAGTATCAAAAGTTTGGGTTGATGCATAAGAGCACGCGCAATCATTAATCGCCTTTTCATCCCACCGGAGAGATTTTGTGACGGTTGATCTTTTTTGTCGTATAAACCAAGCATTTTCAAAAGCTCTTCCGCCCGATTGATAGAAATATTTCGTGGAATGCCGTAATAACCCGCCTGGTCAATCATTATGTTGATGCACTTTTCAAAAATATTGATATTTATCTCCTGCGGCACCACCCCCATAAATGTTTTGGCTTTGTCGTGATTCTTATCAATATCGACTCCGAAAACTTCAATCTTCCCTTCCGTTTTATTTACCAACCCGGTTACTACGCCGATAATTGTCGTCTTGCCGGCACCGTTCGGGCCAAGCAAGGCGTAAAAACCCCCTTCCTTAATTTCCAAATCAACACCTTTAAGCGCGACCGTCCCGCCTTTATAGGTCTTTTTTAAATTCTTGATGGAAAGCGCCAAAGACATAAAGATGAATTATAACAAACAAAAGAGCCGTTAGGGCTTAATGACTGCAATTCGTTTTTTTATTTTTCCACCGTGACCGTCACAAAAACCGCATAGACAAGTTTTTTTCTTAATAAATTCATTAAAATATTCTTTACCGTAGTCATACGTCAACTCCTCTTTGGGCGCAATATTTCGGGTGGCAAAAATAAAGACCCGTCCCTGCTTTATATTAATCTCACAATTTGGCTTACAGGAATGATTAATGTAACGAGCGGTATTCTTTCTCGTCGCGCCATCAATTGTAAGATGTTTACGCACTTCAAAAAGATACCTTCCTTGATGATATTCCGAATCTTTAAAGTTCAGTTTCTTACCGACATATTCGATTACAAAACTGCCTTTTTTTATTTCCTCACCCGCGTAAAGTCCGAAACCGCTCTTGGAACGGCGAGTAACGAGTAGCGGTTTTTTCAATCTTTTTTGTCGTATCTTCTTCATAACAAAACGCGCTTTTGGCGCGATAAAAACAAAGTATAAATATTTACAGATAAAATGCAAATTTACTTTTGTATTTAATGCAAAAAAGGTTGATAATTGACGCGATGTCTCGCTTTAACCTAACACTGGCCCAAAAATCGGGGCTAAACAAGAGGGAAATTTCAGTACTTAAAAAACTAAATTCTCCACAAAAAATCCAAGATTTTATTTCCGGTTTGCCGGCCAATCTGGAGAAAAACGGCGAAACCCTAATGTCCCCGCGACTGATTATTAAAAAAAAGGCTTGCCATTGCATTGAGGGCGCCCTATTCGCCGCCCTTGCTTTGTGGCTTCACGGCTATCAACCCTTAATCGTTGATATGAGAGCCAAAAGATACGATTTTGACCACGTTATCGCAGTTTTCAAACATGGTGACTTTTGGGGAGCGATTTCCAAAACCAATCACGCTATCACCCGTTTCCGGGACCCAATATATAGGGATTTGCGCGAGCTCTTGATGTCTTATTTTCACGAATTTTATATGTGGAATACCGGCATCAAAACCTTGGTCTCTTACTCAAAACCTTTCAATTTGAAAAGTTTGAGAGACAATTCTTGGGTAACATCCTTAAAACCGCTGTGGCATATAGGCAAAAAGCTGGACAAAATCCCTCACCATCCTTTCATCTTGAATAAAAAAGTAAGCTTACGACCGGCCGACAAATTTGAGAGAAAAATTACCAAAGCAACGGAATATCGTTAGCTAGTTTTTAGTCATTAATTTGTAGTTGGTAGTGAAGAAAAAATACTTTTGAGGGATTACCAAGAAATGACAACTGAATTGAAGTCCCCGACATATACGCATAAACCCGCCCCTACCCCCAGACAAAACCTTTTTGTCAGTCAAAAGCTGGCCGAGGGGCTTTTTCATTTCTTAAAGCTAGAAGCTAAAACCTAACAGCTAAAAGCTAGTTAGCGTCCATGCCGAAGCGGAATTTCAAAAATGAATGTGGCCCCCTTACCCGTCCCTTCGGACTCCGCCCATAAACGACCACCATGACTTTTAACAATGTGTTGCGCAATATAAAGCCCAAGCCCCATACCTTCGGTGTCGGCTCCGGTTGCTTCGCGCGAGCGGAAAAATTTGCCGAATACGTGCGGTAAATCTTTGCTCCCAATACCGATACCGCTGTCTTTTATAGTAAATCGTATGGCTCTCTCGCCCATCAGCTCAACCGCAATAGAAATATATCCCCCAGCCGGAGTGTATCTCAAGGCATTTTCCAACAAAATTCTGATAACAAATTCAACGCGCTTTACATCAACCGCTATTAAGGGAATACCTTGCGCTATTTCGATATTGAAATGAATTCCTTTTTCTCTCAATCTATCGCTGTACAATTTCAAAGTATTTTCAATAATCTCTCTGAAATATTGCGCCTTGAAAACATAAGCATATCCTTCGTCAATTCTGACTAAGTCAATCAGAATGTCGGTCAATTCCGTGAGACGCGACCCAGCCGCCTCAATCTGACGTACGGACTCTGCTCTTTCATCCGGTGTCTGCTGTTTTTTCAGGTTCTCAACCGACCATGTTATATAAGTCAAGGGCGTTCTAAATTTGTGAGTCACAATATTTACGAATTCATATTTCAAAACTTCAAATCTCCTCTCGCGCGACCAAAAGATAACGGCCAGAATAAAAAATATTATTCCTGAAAAAACTAAAACGCCCTGTTCGGGCAATACCGGAAAAAGACGCAGAATGGCATCCTGATAATAAATCAGCGCCGCCGAAAAAAAACTCACTACAAAAAGCAAAGCGGAGTACAAAATTGCGCTACGGCCGAAAACTTTCTGGGCATCCATATTAAATCAGATTCTGTTTAACTAGCTGGTACTTGAGACCCACTTGATGGCCTCATCTTTTGTTTTAAAAGACTTAAAATTTGTCCGTCCCGAAAGCGAAGCCAACATATCCTGCGCCATTAAAATATATTCGCTACCGCCAAAAGTAGCCGAGCGGTGAACAAATTGCTTGTCAGCCATAAGTAAGTTGGTCAAAATAGTGACCGCTTCCGGAGCGTATTCCGCAACTCCATCAACATCAATAATAACTTTAACCGCGGTGTAAGTGTTTTCATACCTGTCTTTGACGATTTCGTGCACTTCCTTGGTCCACTTTTCAAGCGCTACCAAATTGAGCCCTTCGAGCTTACCACCTAAGGTGAGATAAATTATCCCGTCTTCTCCAATTTCAATATTGAATTTTTTATCGATATTTTCTGACCCCATCAGGAGTATTATATAATAAGGGGCAAAAAAACAAAAACGCCGCCCTGTGGTTTACCAGGTACGGCATTTTTGCCTAAAAATCAAGACCCAAAACTAATTATATTCTAGTTACGTGATTCTTGAGGGCGGGCTTCATTGACCAGAAGTTTCCTTCCGCCAAAATCAGCGCCGTTTGTTGCGTCAATCGCTTTCATTGCCTCATCATCATCTGTCATAGTGACAAATCCGAATCCGCGCGAGCGGCCAGTCATACGATCGGTGATAACCACCGCATCTTCAACTGCGCCATACTGCCCGAAAAAAGCCTTGAGCTCGTCGATAGTTGCCTTGTAAGGCAAACCGCCAACATACAATTTCTTTGCCATTCGTTTTTTCTGCTTGCCCCATTAGAGAATTATTTGAAACTTGTCATAGACATGTTCTTTATCATACAGACAAGACATCCTAAAACTTGGTGCAAATTTTCTCTAATTGGGGTTCTACTAAATTTTGTAGTGCGACCTCTCCGAGAAACGATTGATGACTAGGAAACCTACTCACTCCCCCGCTCTAGCTTGAGAATTACTACTTCCTGGGAGTGTAGCATACTTAGAGAACTTTCGCAAGGTGAGTTTTTGGAGAGTTGCAAAAATCTGCTAGAATAAGCAAACCTGTCCCGTTAGAAGCTACACAGACGGAAGAAGGTCAAAACAACATATGATAAAAAGTCGATTAGAAAGAATAGCTCAAAGCAACTCGCCCTTCTTTCGCGAGTAGCTTTCTAATGGGATGTCCGACAAAAAAGAAAATCAAGATAAAAAGCTCTCGCGAGAGCCGTATAAAGGAACCCGTGATTTTTATCCGGAGGATATGGCCTTTCAAAAATGGCTTTTTAGCGTGATGAGAAAAGTTTGTGAAAGCTACGGCTACGTTGAGTACGGGGCGTCCCCGCTTGAAATAGCCGAGCTCTATGCCGCCAAAACCGGCGAGGAAATCGTCAATGAGCAAACTTATACTTTTGAGGACCGTGGCGGGCGCAAAGTAACACTGCGTCCGGAAATGACCCCGACCATTGCCAGAATGATTGCCGCTAGACGACGTGAATTGTCATTCCCCTTGCGCTGGTACTCCATTCCGAATCTTTTTCGTTATGAACAACCGCAACGCGGGCGGCTTCGCGAACACTATCAATTGAATATTGATATTTTTGGTGTCAAAAGCATTGAAGCGGATATTGAGATAATCTCCGTTGCTCACTCGATTATGAAAGCGCTTGGCGCCAAGGATGAAGATTTTGAAATAAGAATCAATAGCCGAAAACTGCTCCAGGAAAGAATATTGCCGAAACTGAAAAACACGGATATGTATTCAAAAGCTCTTCGTATTTATGACAAAATAGAAAAAATCCCATTGGAGGAATTTGAAAAGGAGTGGCAAGCACTTTCGAATGAACCGGCCGAAAGGAACACGAAGCCAAACGAGACCATAACAAACTTGATTGATTCTCTGAAAAAAATCGGTGTCTCTAACGCCGTGTTCCATCCAACCCTTGTGCGCGGTTTTGATTATTACACGGATATAGTGTTTGAAATCTTTGACACCAACAAGGAAAATCGCCGGGCGCTTTTCGGCGGCGGGCGCTACGACGAATTGCTTTCTATTTTTGACGAGGAATCGATTCCCGCCGTCGGTTTTGGCATGGGGGATGTCGCCACCAGAGATTTTCTGGAAACCCACAAAATACCTTTTGATTTTAAATCTCCCGTCGATTTGTACATATGCCTTACCGAGGATGTTTCCTCCGATTTTGCGAATGAAATCGCCGCCAAACTCCGGAAAGATGGAGTAAATGTTGCCATAGATTGGAGCCGCCGAAAAATTGGAGACCAAATAAAATCGGCCGATAAAGCTAAAATTCCTTATATTATTGTTCTTGGCGAAGAAGAAATGAAAAGTGAAACATTCAATTTAAAAAATCTTGCAACAGGTGAAGAAAGTAAACTTTCCTTATCTGAAATTGCGAATAAATTAAAATAATTTTCTTAACTCATAACTCCTAACTCATAACTCTCCTGCTATGCACTACATTGTTTTTGACATTGAAACCAAAAAACCCTCTGCAATGGGTAGCTTCAACCCTTTGACGCTGGACCTATCTATTGTCTGCATTTACGAATCCAAAACCGATTCATATCATTCTTTTCTTGAACCGGAATTGGATAAGTTGTGGCCATTTGTTGAAAAAACCGAAATGTTAATCGGCTATAATTCGGACCATTTTGACATTCCAATACTGAATAAATACTATCACGGCGACCTTTCTCACATAAAAAGCTTGGATTTACTTAACGAAATAAAAAACTCGCTAAATCGCCGCGTCTCTCTTGACCAAGTGGCTGAAGGCACTTTAGGCAAAAAGAAAATCGGCCACGGTCTCCAGGCAATCAAATGGTATGAAGAGGGTGACATTGATTCTCTTCGCAAATACTGTTTGGAAGACGTAAAAATCACCAAAGAAATTTTTGACTACGCTTTGGAAAATAAAGCGCTCAAATTCAAAGAAGCCGGACAAATTTTTGATATAAAACTTGATACTTCAAACTGGCTGAAAAAATCAGAAAACTCCATGACTTTCTCCCTTCCATTCTAAACTGTCCACTAATCACTGGGGGGTAGTTCACTGTAGTTTTTTCTATCCATTACAAACTAGTGACTATCAACTAATTCTCCCCCATTCCACTGTAACCGCGAATTAAATCAAAAATTTTCTTTAAGATAATGGCCGCCAAAACGCCTATTGCCAAACCGGCGATTACATCAATCGGATAATGTATTCCGCCCATGACGCGGCCCAAAGCAACCCCGAGGGCCAAAATAAAAGCGACAAGACCGCTCTTTTTGTTAACGGTGAACAAAAATGAAGCCAGTGCTCCCCCAATAACCAGGTGGTCCGATGGGAAGGAATTATCCGGCGCGTGATAAATAATCGGTTCAAAACCATCAATTGCAAATGGCTGAAGGTGGGAATAGAAAAGGCCTGCGAAACGCGCCAACAAAAAGCCGATAATGAGCGAGAAAAAAAGCGCCAAAAAATCTTTGAATTTGTGGTTAGAAAATTTATATAAGCTTACAATTACAAAAATAATTTCAAACCACAAAAGATACGTTCCCAAAAATATTATAAAACCAGAAAATAGTGTCATTGTTTTATTCTATAAACAGTAGTCCCGCCATTAAAATAATGCCGATTGAAATTCCCAAAAGTTGCATAAGCGCTTTCTTTAGGCCTATATCTTTATGCAATTCCGGCACCAAGTCCGACCCGGCGATATAAATGAAGCTCCCGGCGGCAAAAGGCAAAAGATAATATGAAAGCATTTCAATCCTATTTCCGAGCATAATCAGCAAAAGCGCACCGAGAATTGAGGCCAGCGCCGAAAGACAATTCAAAACAACGGCCCTTTTTCGGCTGAAACCGGCGTGAATTAAAAGAGCCACATTCCCAATCTCATGAGGTATTTCGTGCAAAATAACTGCAATCGTCGTCGCTATGCCAAGCGGAATGTTTACCAAAAAACTGGCCGCGATTATAACGCCATCAATAAAATTGTGCACTATGTCCGAAATGATGACCATGGGGCCAACCGGGTGAATATTTATATCATCAACCTCCCCTTCTTCCGCGTGATGATGATGCCAATGGAGAAATTTCTCCAACGAGAAAAATAGCACTATACCGAGAAGAATCAAAAGGGGTGTGACGATTTGCACGGAAATCGCTTCAAAGCTTTCCGGAATAAGGTGAAAAAAAGCATCACCAAAGAGAGCCCCGGCGGAAATACTGACCAGAAAAAAAATAAGGCGGCGCAAAAGCTCTTCCCTTACCATTAAAACCAATATGCCGAAAAGAGAAATAGCGCTAGTTATAACAACCCCCAAAATGGCGTAATATGCCGTCATTATCGGCTATTTTAACAAAAACATTGAAAAAAAGATATTTTGTAATTATCAAACCAATCTATTCTACTATTCTATAGAATAGTAGAATAGATTGGTAGTATCGGAAAAGCGGTTTGCACTTATAAATTTTTGTCGTTACAATAGTGAAACACTTAATCAAATATTATTATGGAAACAATTGAAAAGAAGCAAAATCTAACAATGCCAGTCGCGATAATTATCGCCGGAATTTTGATAGCCGGGGCGGTTTATTTTAAAGGCGGGACTCCGGCGCAACAAGCCAATAATCAATTCGCGGTTCAAAACAAAGAAACTAAAATCAAGCCGGTTGGAGCGGATGACCATATTTTGGGAAATCCCAATGCCGAATTAGTGATAGTTGAATATTCCGATACCGAATGTCCATTTTGCAAAAATTTCCATCAGACCATGCGCCAACTCATAAACGAATACGGCAAGGACGGAAAAGTGGCTTGGGTCTATCGCCATATGCCGATTGAACAGCTACACAGCAAAGCTATAAAAGAAGCCGAGGCAACGGAATGCGCCGCGAGTATCGGCGGCAAGGCAAAATTCTGGGATTATATAAATACTGTTTTTGAAGTGACACCTTCAAATGACGGGCTTGATTTGGCTGAATTGCCAAAGATTGCCGCGCAACTTGGCATAGATAAAACCGCCTTTGAAAAATGTCTTTCAAGCGGACAGCACAATGCGAAAATAAAAGAAAGTATCGCCGAAGCCTCAATCGCGGGAGCGCAGGGAACGCCTTACAGCGTCATTATCTCCAAAAACGGTGAAACCTACCCAATCGAAGGCGCTTATCCGTATGACGCCCTTAAATCTATTGTCGACGGCCTCCTCAAAGCAAAATAAGGATAGCTTTCAGCTGTTTCCGCCGGAGGCGGATCCGCCTTTGGTGGAAGCGTTTAGCTTGTGAAAAAAACTTGAAGATTTATTCTTCAACTAACCCCATTCGGTATATATCAAAGGAATTTTCTCCTTCAAACATATCTGACGGATTGGGTAAATAAAGACGCTTGCGAGAAATCTCTAAACTGGCATCCTTTATGAGTTTGTGAAAAATACGAAAGTCGTCGGCACAATCCGCAAAGCTGATTGTATAGCGGCGCAACTGTGGCGAACCGTCCACATTACGTCTCTTTTTGCATTCATAAATTATAAAGCTGTTAACAGGCCTTTTAAAATTTTCTAAGACAGTGTAATAGTTAAACATCGCTTGCAGTGAAAAAAGCGTCTTGATTTCGCTGTAGGCACTCTTGTGGCTAAAACTTTCAACAAATTTATGGTCCACTATATCAATCGCTCCCTTTTTCATTTTTGATTCGACCACAAGGTCCGAAACCGCTTTCAAGGGAAGCGGCAATCCTTTTACATTAGCCAAACCTTTTACTTCCACCCCAAGCACTTTATGTTTAGGGGGCTTATTTAAATAAAAATTAATTGCTTGCAAATATTCCTTTTCCATTTTCTGGCGCTTCTTTTTTTTCAAGTTCCGCGTTACGGCCTTGCCAAAATTTATTTCAAAGTCAGGAACTCCACGCAAATATTCCAACCCTGCTCCAATTGATTTTTCCTTAGTGGCGCCGAGATAAAAATTTTCAAGCGCCAAATGCCCCGCCCGGCCCACAATAGATGTCGGGCTTGACGGAGTATCATATACATTCTCCACATACCTCTTGTACCAAGCCAAAGGATTACGCAAGAAAGATAAAAGCGAAGAATGGCTCCAGTGCTTTATAGGATAGCGTTTTGCCATAGATAATAGTATACGTGTGATTTTAAGTTAACAAAAAATATTCCACTTCAATTTTGACTATTGACTATCTATAATAATTGTTATAAACCAAGATTCGGAACACAATCGTCAACAGACCTTGGAGAACCTCATGCACGGAACGAGAGGAGCAAACAAATTGAGACCTCTGGAAAAATTTCGTTCGACCAGTAGGCAAGGGGTGTCAATATTGCCCAAACTTGGTCATCGGCTGGCAAAAGCTCGCATAAGACAGAATCTTTGCCAGAAGCAAGTGGTCTGGCTTCTGAGGAAACAAGGAATCAAAATGGGGCAAACGGCTCTGAGCAAGCTAGAAAAGGGCGGTGTGGTAGACCCTACCAGCAAAACATTACAAGCACTTGCGAAGATCCTCGGATTAGAGTATCGCGAAGTAGTGGCGATGCTGGTAGACGAGAAATATGGTGAAAAATTCAGTGTCGAAAAAAACACACCACGCGTCTCTCCCCGTTCAAACGAGTCCGAAATCGCCCTGGCGGCCTGAAAAACTGGCCAACTTGAATCGCCCATGCCACACGCGGGCGATTTTTTTATTCGTCCAGAAAATTGACTGTGTAATCAAAAAATGAGATAAAGAAATTAGAGTTCTTCGCGACGTTTTTGTTTTTAGGGAGGAAAATATGTTACCCGAAGGAGAAGGAACGCCGATGGCAACATCGGCAGAAATGTTAAGCGATGGCCTGCTAGTCATCATAGACGGATTCCGGGCGTTTTTCGGCGGATTAACGCCAGAAATCCTGCTGTTTGCGGGAGTAATATTCGTCGCTCTCGCCATAGCCGGAGCGGTCTGGCAACGCCGGCTGGAAAAGCTTCCAGCCCGGGAGAAAGACGAACATGCCGAGCATCTGGACATCGGCGCCTGATCAACATCCCAGCAAAAGTCCCGCGTCTCGTGTGCGGGCATTTTCTTTACGTGCCTAAATTTTTTGACCTTCAAAAAATTAGGCGAATTAATAATTCTGCAATCTGTTTGATTTCTGATGTTCGCGAATTTTTTGATGGGCTTTAGCTTCAATTTGGCGAATACGCTCGCGAGTAACTCCAAACTCCTTCCCCACTTCTTCAAGCGTATGCGTTATGCCATCCATAAGCCCGTTCCTCATTTCCAAAATCTTTCTCTCTTTGGGCGTCAAGTCGTCCAGAATTAATTTTACTTGGTCAGCCAGAATTCTTTGCGAGGTTTCTTGGTCCGGCGAAATTATTTTATCATCCGCAATAAAGTCCCCTAAAACCGACTTATCTTCCTCGTCCGAGCCAACCGGAGCTTCCAAAGAAACCGTGTCCTGATTTATTTGTTCAATTACATAAACTTTTTCTATTTCAATTCCCATTTCAACCGCGATTTCTTCCGGCAAGGGGTCGCGTCCCAAATCTTGGGAAAGGCGTCTCACTACTTGTTTGTATTTGGCGATAGTTTCCACCATATGCACCGGAATACGAATGGTGCGGGATTGGTCCGCCAGAGCGCGCGTTATGGCTTGGCGAATCCACCAAGTGGCATAAGTTGAAAATTTAAATCCTTTGGTGTGGTCAAATTTATCAACCGCTTTAAAAAGTCCGAGATTCCCCTCTTGGATTAAATCCAACAAAGTTAAATCCGGACTTCTCCCCACATATTTTTTGGCGATCGAAACCACCAAACGCAAGTTGGCGCGCGCCAATAGATTTTTGGCCTCAATGTCTCCGTCAATAATGCGCTTGGCCAATTCTCTCTCTTCAGCCGCGTTTAAAAGATGATATTGTCCAATTTCTTTAAGATACATTTGAATGGAGTCATAGGTTTCACTCGAGCCGGCGCCTTTGTAACCATAGCGTTTTTCTTCAACTTCCGGCTCCAAAGAAAGCATGCCGCCGCCTTCCAAAACATCAATACCGGCGATTTGAAACTTTTCATAGAGAGTATCCAAATATGAAATATCTTCTTCAATTGTCGGAAACTGCTTAAGTATTTCATCATACGTCACAAACCCTTTTTCGCGTCCTTTTCCAATTAGAATGTCCGTTTTCTTTTGAAATTCAAGTTCTTTTTTGGACGACCTCACGGCGACAACTTTTGCCGTTTTGGCGGGTTTGGTTTTTTTCAGCTTTTTACCGGAAGCTTTCTTGAGATTTTTAGCTTTGATTTTTTTGTACAACGCTCTATTGCTTTTGCCCTTTTTGAGCGGTTTTTTCGAGGCCTTTTTCCTTTTGACCACTTTGCGTTTTTGAGCTTTATTTTTAGGCATAATCAACGATTGTACTATTAATACCGATAAATTAAAAGTTGTTTTCCTTTATCCTCTCCTGCAAATCCGTAATCTCTTTATTGAGCTTTTGATGCTTCAAAAGCAACTTATCCAATTTCTCTTTATCTCCCTCAACTTGCACCATTTCTCCCTTGAGCGCCCTGGCCTCTTCCTTAACGCATTCTAGTTTCAAGTGAGCTAGTAATTCTTTAATTTCCTTATCAGCCGCGCGCCCCATTTTCATTTCTTCAACCACAAACATCGCTTCCGATATATACTGCTCATCACTTAATTTGTTATTAACCGTTTCTTCTCCCAAGAGTTTTTTCATCTCTGACAACGCTTCTTCCTTTAAATTTGGCAAAAGGTCTTTATCATTCAAATAGCCGATAATATTAAAAATTATAATTTCTTTTCGGGAACGCGCGCCTTTCTTATCCTCATCTTTTTTTGCCCTTGGCGAATCCGACGATATCACCGTATTTTGCTCCGGAACTTTGGCCAACTCTTCTTCAATGGCTAACTTTGAAACCGAAAGCTTATTCGCAATCGCTTCCACGAAATGCGCCCGGTCTATGGCGTTTCCCAAAAGCGAAACGTACGGCAAAACTTGTTTGGAAACTTCCAATCTGAATTTGCGATTATCCGGTATTTTTTCCGAAAGCGTTTCCAAAAAAAACAAAATGACGTGTTTGGCGTTTTTAACGATATTTTTCCACTCTGCCGGATTTTCTTTGATAATGTCAGCCGGGTCTTTCCCCCCTCTTAAATTAGCCACTTTAACGTCAAAACCCATTTTCAAAGCAAGGGCGGCGCTTTTGTGTGACGCTGAAATGCCCGCCGTATCCGAATCAAGGGACAATAATAATTTGTCGGTAAAACGTTTCACTAAGGATAATTGCTCTTCAGCCATGGCTGTCCCCGAAATCGCCACCGTATTATTAAAACCGGCCTGATGACTCATCAATAAATCCATTTGTCCTTCAACCACAATTACAAAAGTAAAACGCCTAATCCCCTCTTTGGCCTTATCAAAGCCGTAAAGTATACGCGATTTGTGATAAAGCGGGGTTTCCGGACTATTAACATACTTCGCGGGGTCCACCTCCTCGCCTTCGAGCGATTTGTCATATACTCTTCCAGTAAACGCCACAACGCGCCCGGTTGAATCCGCAATCGGAAACATTAGGCGTCCGCGAAAACGGTCATAGTGGCCGCGATTCCCCGGTTTAGAAAGTCCCGCTTTTTCAATATCGCTTTCTTTAAAACCTTTTTCAATCAAGTGAGCCGAAAGAGCTCTCCACTCCGGCCTTGAAAAACCCAATCGAAAGCTCTGAATTGTCTTCTGGTTAAGACCCCTTTCTGCCAAATACTTTTTGGCATCTTCTCTTTTTTTTAATTCATCTTCAAAAAAAACGGAGGCCTCCTCCATTATTTTGTAGAGTTCTTCTTTTTCGCTTTTATTTTTTTTCTCATACGACCCTTGCGAAAGCGAAACCCCCGCCTTCTCCGCCAATTGGCACAGGGCTCCGGGAAAATCCAGCCCTTCAAATTTTTGCACGAATTCAAAAATATCTCCTTTGGCGCCGCAACCGAAACAATAGAAACTATTTCTCCCGGGCGAAACAAAAAACGAAGGCGTTTTTTCCTGATGGAATGGACAATTGGCTTTGTAATTGATTCCCGCCTTGGTCAGCTTCAAATAACTGCCAATTAAATCAACAGCGTTTATTCTGTCCTTAATTTGTTCAACGGGGCTAGCCATGTATTACACGTGGGGCATGAAGCATAAAACACATAACATCAAAACAGACACGTTCCAGGCTCTAAGTTCCAAGTTCCAGGATTTTAGGCAATGTCTGTCTGTATGGAATCAACTAATTTCTTTTCGGCTTCGCGAGCGGCTTTGCTTACAATTGCTTCCTTGGGAGACCCCTTGAAGCCGGAACCAGCCGGAATAAGTCGCCCAATAATAACATTTTCCTTGAGGCCCAAGAGATTGTCCGTGCTTCCTTTTACCGCGGCCCCTATCAAAATCTTGGTTGTGTGCTGGAATGAGGCGGCCGAAAGAAAACTTTGGCGAGTCAGCGATACTTCTTGAATTCCCATAATCAAACTATCTCCTTTGGCCTCTTCTTTGTCTCCCTCTTTTACACGCGTGTTCTCGACGGAGAGCATTGATTCCGAAACAATATCTCCAACGGCAAAGTTGGTGTCTCCTTTATTTTTTATTTTACGGCGAGAAAACATTTGGCGAATAATGACTTCAATGTGTTTTCTGGAAATTGAAGCGCCCTGTAATTCATAAATTTTCGTAATTTCGTGAATAATATATTCTTGCGCCACTTCGCGGCCGCCGTACTTGAAAAGGTCTTCAATGTCGGCCGAGCCGTCCGTGAGCAAATTACCTTTCTTGATTTTACTGCCGACCGAAACCAAGACAACGCGGCGCGGGTGAGCCGTGTATTCTATCGCCTCTTTGCCCTTGCCCTTGCGGCTTTCCACTTCGGGCATAACGACAATAATTTTCTCTTTAGCTTCATTTCTGATTTCAATCACCTCCCCGTCAACCGTTGAGACAATCGCCGGGTTTTTTGGAATGCGTCTTTCGAAAACTTCTTCAACGCGCGGCAAACCTTGAGTAATGTCGCCGCCAACGGAAGCCGTTCCTCCGGCGTGGAAAGTACGCATGGTAAGTTGTGTTCCCGGTTCCCCAATAGCTTGAGCGGCAACCGTTCCAACCGCTTCCCCCAAAGCAACTAAAGCTCCTGTGCCGAGGTCGGACCCATAGCAAGTCGCGCAAATCCCCACAAGGGTCTTACAGGTTACGGCCGAACGAACACCAACTTCGACAACGCCGGCTTTCTCTATTTCTTCAGCGTCCTTGTTGGAAAGAAAAGCGCCGCGTTTGAAAAGTGTTTTTCCGGAAGCGTTAACAACATCTTCCGAAAGGTGGCGTCCGCGAATATTTTTAGCGATAGGAATTTCAATGCCGGAGGCGCTATTTTTGGCAATCACAATTCCTTCTTTGGTGCCGCAATCGTCTTCCGAAATTACAATGTCTTGCGCCACATCAAAGAGTCGGCGAGTCAAGTATCCCGCTTTAGCGGTGTTTAAGGCGGTATCGGAAAGGCCTTTGCGGGCGCCGTGAGTGGTAATAAAGTATTCAATCGGAGTTAATCCCTCTTTGTAAGACGAGAGAATCGGAAATTCAATGGTTTCCCCGGCTGTGTTTTGAATAAGTCCTTTCATGCCGGCCATTTGCACCAAATTTCCGGTTGAGCCGCGGGCGCCGGATTTCAACATGTCATAAACGGAGCCGTGCATTTCAAGCGCTTCCGGCGTTACTTTTTCAACCTCGTTTTTAGCCGCGTGCCAAATTTCAATATTTTGGCGAAGTTTCTCTTCTTCCGAAAGCAGCCCTTCATTGTATTCGTTTTGTATTTCTTCGGATCTCTTTTTGGCCCTTTCAATAATTTCTCCTTTTTGTTTTGGCACGCGCACATCGTCCAATGACCAAGTAATGCCGGATTTGGTGACATATTTGAAACCGAAGGCCTTAATTTTATCCAATATCGGCGCAATGCCGTTGACGCCGTAGCGGTCGAGCAAATCGTCAACCAGAGCGGCCATTGTTTTTCTGTCAATTTCTTTGTTTAGAAACGGATAGTCCGATGGAAGAGTTGAGTTGAAAAGCAGTCGTCCGACGGAAACTTCAAACACCTCCCCTTTGAATTGAGAGTACTTCGGCGTATCGGTCGGCAAAACTTTTATTTTGGCGCGATATGAAAGTTCACCGAAGTCCGAGGCTGTGATGGCGCTGTTTGGATTCGGAAAAATTTTCCCTTCCCCTTTTTGGCCGTCAATAATCGTCGTCATCCAGTAACAGCCGAGCACCATGTCCAATTTGTCGATTGAAACAATAACGCCGCCCGAACCCGGTTTCAAAATATTCTTATCCGCCGACATAAACTCGCGCGCTTCCGCCTGCGCTTCTTCGCCCAAAGGCAAATGTACGGCCATTTGGTCTCCATCAAAGTCCGCGTTAAAAGCGCTACAAACAAGCGGATGCACTTGAATAGCATTTCCTTCAATCAAAATCGGCTGAAAGGCCTGAATGCCGAGGCGGTGCAAA
>CAYHJR010000004.1:0-19040 GCA_964357075.1 uncultured Candidatus Saccharibacteria bacterium | reverse complement strand
CTTTTCTAATACCTCTCATTAATACGGCCATGACCAAAAAGAGCGAGAAGGTTCTCATAATGGTGCCGACTCGCGAATTGGCCGGACAAATTGCCGAAGAATTAACCGGATTTTCCCGAGGACTTCCAATTTATTCAGCTGTTTGCGTGGGTGGCGCTGGCATCGGTTTTCAAATGTCTCAATTAAGACGTCGCCCGCAGTTCGTTATTGGCACCCCGGGGCGTTTGAAAGATTTGTTGGAGCGAAAAGCTTTGATACTTTCCGATTTTCACTCGGTGGTTTTGGACGAAGCCGACAGAATGCTTGATATGGGTTTTATTGCCGATATGCGCAAAATTTTGTCATTGCTTCCGAAACCGCGCCAGACACTTTTCTTTTCAGCCACTATTTCACCGGAAATAGAAAAGTTAATCGGAGAATTTTTGCAAGAGCCGGTGCGCATCAGCGTTAAGACGCGCGAAATTTTGGCCACGATTGAACAGGATGTGGTGCGCGTACCAGTTGGCTCAAACAAGATTGATGTTTTGCATGACTTGCTTAAAAAAGCGGAATTCAGCAAAGTTTTGATTTTCGGCCGCACCAAACACGGCGTGGAAAAACTTTCTAAAACACTTCTTGAAAAAGGAATCAGGGCGGAATCAATACACGGAAATAAAAATCAAGGACGACGCCAAAAAGCATTGGATTTATTTAAACGTGACCATGTGCAGGTTTTGGTTGCGACAGATGTGGCGGCGCGCGGCTTGGACATTTCCGGCGTTTCGCATGTTATCAATTATGATTTGCCCGGGTCCCATGAAGATTATATTCATCGTGTCGGCCGCACGGGACGCGCCGGGAAAAAAGGCAAGGCGCTGACATTCATTGAATAGCTTTTATTGAATAATTTTTTAAACAATATGCCTGCAAAAAATTTAATAAAAAAAGTTTCTAAGGGAAGTAGCAATTATGGAAAGTGGATTTACAAAACCACTATTTCTAAAGTGTTGCTTTGCAAATGTGGTAATAAATATTTGAAAACGCGCAAGGACCAAGAAACTTGTATTAAGTGTTTACGAAAAACTTTCTAAAAGAGAATAAAAAAATAGGCGCAGAACCCGTTTTTCTCTATGTAAAAATAAATTTCATAAAATCGACAGTGCTTCTATGCCCGGTTATTTTTTTGGCATAAAACAGTGAAAGCGAAAATTTTTGGATTTACTCTCTAAATATCAAAACTTATAATTTGGTTGAATTTCTGTAAAAATGTGTTGTTCTAAAAAACTAAAGCGTCTGCTTTGGGGCGCTAGCACACTATTTCAAAAAAGAGTTATCCACTGGTGGTTGTTCCCACGCGTTTGATGTAAAATATTTATAACTTGAGCCAAACTCAAGTTGGGGAGAAAGGAAAAAGAATTGTTTAAAGACCGAAAATTTCTTTAGGAGAAATTTTCGGATTAGTTTTCTAAAGAGTTGCCTTATTCTTAAAAATTCCAATTGGCGCGCTGTTTTTGAAGTAAAATAGATTCGCGGAGCTGGGGAAAGTCGGGTGATTTAATAAAAAAGAACCCGGGTCAGCATAAATTATTTTCATTATCAAGTTTTTAGAAGTTCATATGAGGCAAATTAAAAAAAGAGACAATAGAGTAATAGATTTTGATGTGGCAAAAATTATTCGGGCGATGGAAAAGGCCTTTGCGGCTTGTAATGTGGAAATATCGGCGGAAAAACTAAAGGACATGACTGACATGATTGTCCTTGAGATGGATAGAAAGTATCCGGAACAAATTCCTTCAGTTGAGAATGTTCAAAATATTGTTGAGTTCCAAATAATGACCGAAGGATTTTATAATGTAGCACGCTCATACATCATTTATCGCTACGAACATACCAAAGTACGCGAAGAAGAAAAAAAAGAGGTTCTCAAAAAAATAGAAAAGGAGGTCTTGAATATCACCAAAAGGGACGGCAAGAAAGAGTCCTTTGATGAGGCAAAAGTAAAAGCGACACTCTCACGTTTTATTACCGGATACGAAGCGGACATCAATGTAAATAAAATAATAGACCAGCTTAAGTACGAAGTGTACGAAAATATTTCTTCTCAAGAGATTCGCCGCGCCTTGATAATGGTGGTGCGCTCCATGATTGAGATTGACCCGGCCTATTCAAAGGTGGCGGCGCGATTGCTTTTGGATAAAATTTATAAGGATGTTTTCGGATACGATTTTGATTATAAAAAGTTGCCGGAATTGCATAGGAAAATCTTTGCCAGAAATATTAAGAATGCGGTCGAGGACGGGCTACTTGATAAGCGCATGCTTGATTTTGATTTAACTGAACTTTCCAAAAAGTTTGTTTTGGACAATGACAGATTGTTTGAATATATGGGACTGGAAATACTTTCCTCGCGCTACTTTATGGAAGACCCCAAGACCAAACTGCCGATTGAAACCCCGCAAATGTTTTGGATGCGCATTGCCATGGGCACTTCCTTGATTGAAAAAGATAAAGCCAAAGAAAAGGTGGTATCCGATTTCTACGATGTTTTGTCCAACTTTTATTACACGCCGGGCGGCCGCACTCTTTTCCAGGCCGGCGCTATCAAAGCCCAGCTTTCCAATTGTTTTCTAAATACGGTGCCGGATTCTTTGGACGGGATTTTCAAGACCTTCGCCGACAATGCTCAATACTTGAAGTGGTAAGGGGGCATCGGTACCGACTGGACGCAGGTACGCTCGACCGGGGGTTTTATCAAGGGCACGGGAGTGGGAAGTCAGGGAATAGTGCCGTTTCTAAAGATTGCGAACGATGTTAACGGGGCTATCAATCGCTCCGGCAAGAGGCGAGGGGCGGGTTGTATTTACCTTGAGACCTGGCACCTTGATATAGAAGATTTTTTGGAGCTTCGCAAAAACACGGGGGATGAGCGCCGCCGCACGCACGATATTAATACCGCCAACTGGATTCCGGACTTGTTTATGAAGCGCGTCAGAGAAAATAAAGAGTGGACACTCTTTTCGCCGCACGAAGTGCCGGACTTGCACGAAATATATGGAAGCAAGTTTGAGAATCGCTACGTTGAATACGAAAAAATGGCGGAAGAGGGAAAGTTAAAAATGTTCAAAAAAGTTCCAGCCGCTGATTTGTGGAAAAAAATGATGGCTATGCTTTTTGAAACGGGACACCCCTGGATTACTTGGAAGGACCCTTGCAATGTTCGCTCTCCGCAAGACCATGTCGGCGTGGTGCATTCATCAAACCTTTGCACGGAAATCACTTTGAATACTTCACCGGACGAGACCGCCGTTTGCAATTTGGGTTCTCTCAATTTTGCCAAATTCGTGCGCAACGGAAAATTTGACCGGGAGCTTGTCGGAAAAGTTACCAGAACGGCTATGCGCATGCTGGATAATGTCATTGATATAAATTTCTATCCCACTGAAGACGCCAGAAGAGGCAACACCAGGCATCGTCCTGTTGGACTTGGTATCAGGGGTTACCATGATGCGCTTTACATGCTCGGTATTAATTTTGATTCACCGCAGGCGGTTCAGTTTGCCGATGAGAGTATGGAAGTTGTCGCTTACTATACTATTTTAGCTTCTTCCGAATTGGCCAAAGAAAGAGGGACTTACTCGACTTACAAAGGTTCAAAGTGGGACAGAGGAATTTTGCCGCAAGACACGATTGACATGCTGGAAAAAGAGAGGGGGGAGCAAATAAATTTGGTGCGTGGTGGAAAGTTGGATTGGACACCAGTGCGCGCTCATATTAAGAAATACGGAATGAGAAACTCCAACACCATGGCCATTGCCCCGACGGCTTCAACCGCAAACCTGGTTGGCTGTATTCCTTGCGTTGAACCGATTTATAAAAATATTTACGTTAAATCAAACAAGGAAGGAGATTTCGTAGTGGTAAACAAATATTTGGTGGAAGACTTGAAAATGCTCAATCTTTGGAATCAAGAGATGCTGAATAAAATAAAATATCATGATGGCAGTGTGCAGGATGTTATGGAAATTCCGGTTGATATGAGAGCCAAATACAAGGAAGTTTTTGAAATTGAACCGCGCTGGCTTATCAGAGCCGCTGCCGCGAGGGGCAAGTGGATGGACCAATCGCAATCCTTGAATATTTTCTTCCGCGGTACGTCCGGCAAAGACCTCTCCGCCTCTTACTTTGAAGCCTGGGAAATGGGACTTAAAACCACTTATTATTTGAGAACTTTGGGTGCCTCCCAAGTGGAAAAATCTACTGTGTCGACAAGCGCGTATGGCACCACTCACACCCGGGCTTCGGGAGATGGTGATTCAAGAGCTGCCGCTTTCACTAAGGCGCCGCAGCAAATGATTGAAGAAATAAGAGCTTCGCTTGAGTCCGCCCCGGCCAAAGAACAAATTGTCATTATCAAAGCAACACAAAACGGCGAAGATTGCGAGTCCTGTCAGGCCTAAGGCCTAGATACAAATCAACGAATGGTCGCTAATACAACAAATAAAATACATTAACATTCGTGTCATTCGATCTAATTTGTTATAATTCGTATTATGCCAATCTCCAAAGGAGCCAAAGCGGTTGATATTAATAAGCGCCGAATAATAAACGGGGAAGACGCCGATGTCATACAGCTCTACCCCATGCGCCACAAGTTTGCCTGGGAATATTATTTGGCCAGCAATGCCAATCATTGGCTACCGACCGAAATTTCCATGCAAAAAGATGTTGAGCAATGGAAATCCACCAGTGGCGCGCTGACTCCCGATGAGCGAAAGGCCTTTGAAACAGTGCTTGGGTTTTTCACGACGGCGGACTCAATTGCCGCCAATAATGTCGTTTTAGCGACTTATAAACACATCACCTCGCCGGAAGTTAGAATGTACCTTTTGCGCCAAGGATATGAGGAAGCAATTCACACTCACGCTTATCAATACATTGTGGAGAGTTTGGCGATGGATGAGAGTAAAATTTTCAATATGTATAGAGAGATTGAATCGATTTATAACAAAGACAACATGATACTTTCTTTCAATGAAGGCATTTTTGACCCTCATTTCAAGACAGGCACATTTGAAGCTGACCAGAAGTTTTTGGAAAATATCGTTGTTTTTTCTTTGATAATGGAAGGAATTTTTTTCTACAGCGCTTTTGCGGTAATGTTCGGTTTTCAAAGGCAGGGCAAAATGATCGGCTCGGCCGAGCAGATTCAATACATAATGCGCGACGAGTCTATGCACTTAAATTTCGGCATTCAACTCATTAATACTATTAAAGAAGAACAACCGGAATTGTGGACGCCGGAATTCCAAAAACGGATGATTGATTTGATAAAAAGAGCTGTCGTTTTGGAATATACCTTTGCCAAGGAAGTTTTTCCGAAAGGAATTTTTGGCATGAACGCCGATGGCTTCAAGGCCTATATTGAACACATTGCCGACAGACGCCTTACTAGTGTCGGACTTAAGGCGCAATACAATACGGAAAACCCATTTCCTTGGATGTCGGAGGCGATTGATTTGAATAAAGAAAAGAATTTTTTTGAGACGAGGGTTACCGAATATAAGACCGGTGGCACCCTAAATTGGTAGAGATTACTCTTAAAAACTATCATCTACTGCGTTGTTTTTGTCGCTCAAATTCTCGTCATAACCAAAAGTACGCCTCAAACTTTCGCTCCTCAACGCCTTGTATCTGATATAGTTTTTAAGAGTAATCTATGTTGCTAATATCATGGAATCATTACTTTTACCAATTCATCTCGGAACTCTGGCATTAACTGCGGTGACCATTTTGATTGCCGACCACGACGCTTTTTTATACGTTCGTGGTAAAAAAGAAACCTTGCCGAGACAAAAAGTCAAAATACTTCACTACACCGTCTGGGCAGGGCTTATTTTGATGATCACAACCGGTGCCATTATGGCCTACCCGGCGCGCGAGTTTTTGTTTTCCAATCCAGGATTTCTTATTAAGATGTTTTTTGTGGGACTTTTGTTTGTTAATGCCATTGTGATTCATTTTCTCTCTGACATAGCGATAGAAAAGCCTTTTGTCACCCTTACCAGTAAGGAAAAATTGTTTTTAATGCTAAGCGGCGCTGTTTCAACCGTGGGCTGGCTTGGCGCCGCTATCACGGCTTTTGTAGTTTTCGGCTAGACCACACTTTACTCTTAAAAGTCGTGCGTTATAATTTATTTATGCCAAAATTTTTAGCATTTTTAGTTGCCGTGTTGATTATGGGAGGGGTATATTTTTATCAAAAAGATGGCGAATTGCCAGCCTGGCTTAATTTTTTGGAAAAGAAAGAAGTTGGCGTTGAATCAAATTTGGAAGCGAATGATTCCGATTTTGAAAATGTTGTTACTGAAGATGGGCAATCGGAAATTGCCTCCTTACCGATTAGTAATTTTGAGGAATGTATAGCCGCAGGTAATCGGCCGCTTGCTGACGCACCAGATAAATGCCTGACCCAAGACGGCCACGTCTTTATTAAGGGAGTGTTAGAATAATAAGCAACAAAAAAGACCGACAATCTAAATACTTCCCATCGTCCGCATTTGGCGAGGGGTTAGCCCTTCTTGATTTGTTGCCATAGGAAGATGCCGAGAAGAATGAGGTCAATTGTTACCAAGAGCAACAATAAAGTGCTCCAAGTCCCGCCCCATCCCCCTGCCATCCCGTAGCCATATCCACCCATCATATGAGAATATTATAATATAAACACATTATGTCGTCTATCAATAAGTTGGTGAATATCTTGAGGCAAAAAGGGGTCTTGAAATCGGAAAATATCACTAAAGCTATTTACGCTGTTGATAGAATTGATTTTGTTTCGGCTGACCTAGCCGATATGGCTTATGAGGACGATGCTTTGCCAATAGGCGAAGGCCAAACGATTTCTCAACCCTTTACGGTTGTTTTTATGTTGGAGCTTCTTGATGTAAAGCCAGGGCAAAAAATAATGGATGTTGGGTATGGTTCGGGCTGGCAAAGCACCTTGCTTTCTTATCTTGTGGGCGAAAAAGGAAAGATATGCGCTTTTGAAATTGTGCCGGAATTGTGTGAGATAGGGAGGGAGAATGTCAGAAAATATGGAGAGCTTTACAGCCGGGTTAAATTTTTCTGCCAAAGTGCCTCGGGCGGCTCTCTTGAAGAAGCTCCCTTTGATAGAATCATTGCCGCGGCTACCGTTTCAGAAGTGCCCGAAGAATGGAGAGAGCAACTTAAGGTTGGTGGGAAAATGGTGTATCCGCTTGGTAACTCCATTTTTCTCGAAGAGAAAACAGGCGAGGGGGAATTTATTAAGACGGAGTACCCGGGTTTCGTCTTTGTGTCATTCGTGGCGTAAAAGTAATTAGCTATAATAAACAATATTGTGAAAAATATTTCAAATAATCCGTGGGAGAGGGCAAAAAAGCAATTGTCACAGTTGGTTTTGCAAACAGCAGGAAACAAAATACTTTTTGAACGTCTATTGCATCCGGACAGAATCGTTGATGTTTCACTCCCGCTTTTGATGGATAGTGGCGAAGTAAAAACATATGAGGGGTTTAGGGTTCAGCATAATAATATTTTGGGCCCATACAAAGGCGGACTGCGCTATCACGAAAAAGTGGACTTGGATGAAGTTAAAGCCCTCTCTTTTTGGATGACAATTAAAAATGCGGTGGTGAATGTGCCTTTTGGCGGAGGCAAAGGAGGTATTGCCGTTGACCCGAAAAAATTGTCAGAAAAAGAACTTGAGAGATTGACGCATGTTTTTACGGAGCGTCTATATCCAGTTATTGGACCAAACCTTGACGTGCCCGCACCGGATGTTAACACCAATGCCAAAATTATGTCGTGGATAGTGGATGAATATTCAAAAATTGCCGGAAAAGAAACCTTGGCGGTGGTGACGGGAAAACCAATAGAAAAAGGCGGGTCAGAAGGGCGCACGGAAGCAACTGGCTTGGGCGGGAGTTTTGTTTTGGAGGAAATTGTCACGCTTTCTGGTAAAAAACTAGAAGGACTTACGGTTGCCATTTCGGGTTTTGGCAATGTGGGAAGCTTTTTGGCTGAATATCTTTTGAAGCTTGGCTGTAAAATTGTGGCCCTGTCTGATTCAAAAGGTGGACTTTATGTCCCAGGAGGTATTGTTGATATTGGCCAAGTCAAAAAATGCAAAGAGGAGAGAGGAGTAATTTCCGGTTGCTATTGCGTTGGCTCTGTGTGTGATGTTGGTAATCAAGATAAATTGAACGGTAAAACCATAACAAATGAAGAATTGTTGGAGTTACCGGTTGACGTTTTGGTTCCGGCGGCGCTTGAAAATACCATCACTAAAGAGAACGCCTCAAAAATAAAGGTATCCATAATCTTAGAAATGGCCAATGGGCCAACTACCTTAGAGGCAGACAAAATTTTAAATGAAAAAGGTGTCTTGGTAATTCCGGATGTTTTAGCAAATGCCGGCGGTGTGGTCGTTTCGTATTTTGAGTGGTATCAGAATATTAATAATGAAAAGTGGAAGAAAGATGAGGTGTTTAAAAAATTGGAAGCGAAAATGAAAGACGCGGCCAAAGAGGTTTGGTATCGCGCGCAAAGTGAAAAAATCACTTTGCGCACCAGCGCTTTTAGGGTCGCCCTTGATAGGTTGTTAAAAAAACCAATGTAAAGTATACTTTACAGTATGAATAGGGGAAATGACATGTTTAAAAATATTGCTTATATAGTAATTGCTGTATTAGTTGGCGTAATTTTATTTAATTGGTATTCCATTTCCTCATCCACAAAAGAATTAAATAAGAATGTCGTAAGCGACAAAGGAGTAAATACTGGAGTTTTTAGATTTTTTTCAACCGACCTTTCTAAGCGCTCAATTGAGCTTGAAGATGTTTTAAGTGGTGGACCGGGTAAAGATGGAATTCCGGCCTTGAATAAACCAAAATTTGTTTTTGTCTCGAACTCCAAAATCTTACCAGAAACCGAGGGGTTGTTTGTTGAAAATAAAAACGAAAGACGATTTTATCCATTTTCTATTCTCGTTTGGCATGAAATTGTACTTGATAAAGTTGGAGGGGTGCCACTAGCTATTACTTTTTGCCCACTTTGTGGTTCAGCCATTGTGTTTGAAAGAATGGTAGATAATGTGGTTCTCGATTTTGGAGTCAGCGGATTTCTTTTTGAATCAAATTTGCTAATGTATGACAAAGAAACGGAAAGTTTGTGGTCTCAAGCCAAAGGAGAGGCGGTTGTTGGCGATAAAACCGGCACTAAGCTTACAATTTTTCCCGCCCAAATACTCTCCTTTGCAGAAGTTAAAAAGCGATATGCTGATACAAGGGTTTTAAGTACAGACACGGGGTTTATCCGTGACTACACCAGAAACCCATATAGTGGCTATGAAGAAGACGAAAAGTTATTTTTCCCGGTATCGGTTAATGATAAGAGATTTCCGGCTAAAACCCCCATGTATGTAATTCCATTTAAGAGCAAATCAATCACTCTTTCTTATCGAGACATTCCAGAAACTTTTAAAAAGGAATTTGTGGTTGAAGGAGAAAAGATAGTCATAGAAAAAGCGAACGAAGAAATAATCGCGCGTTTGGGTGAAAAGGTATTGCCTGGGTATTTTGAAATGTGGTTTTCTTGGGCAATACATCACCAAAAGGATGGCGTGGTGTTGGATACAAAATAGAAAATATGGAAAAATTAAAGGAAGTTTTTAAAATAAGTTCTATTCCAGTTATTGTCGCCTCTCTTTGTTGCCTCTCGCCAATTATTTTGGTTCTTTTAGGCGTAAGCACTGTTAGCTTTGCGGCAAGTTTGGCGGATACATTCTATGGACAATATGTTTGGTATTTTCGCTCGGTTGGATTTTTGGCTCTTGTCGGATCAATTGTCTATTATTTAAGACGTAAAAAGGGAATTTGCACCTTTGATGATGTAAAACGTCGTCGCAACGAAATAATCAATCTCATAGCGGTTACAGTTGTTTTCTCGGTTTTAGCCTATATTTTCTTTTTATATGTGGTGTTGCATTATGTCGGTGTATTTTTAAACATTTGGAATTAGAACGTTATTATGGATAATTGTGTTCAGGAAGTAAGATTAAAAGCGGGGTTGACCCAAGAAGAGTTGGCCAAAAAAGTGGCCGTCTCACGGCAGACAATAATTGCCATAGAAAAGGGTAATTACACGCCGTCGGTTTTGTTGGCCCTAAAAATCAGCAATTTTTTCAAATTACCGTTGGAAAAAATTTTTCAAATCAACCATGAAAAATAATATCTCCCTGCAAATTATTACCGCCATTGTTCTCACAGCCCTCTTTTTGTTGCTGTGGAACCCCATGAATTTCTGGATGCCTTCTATGATGCACATGCTTATTCTGGCGCTTGTTTTTGCGGCTACGGCATTTTTTGCCGCTTTTGTGATGCTTGAGGGAGCGGTTGATGAAAGAGAAGAACTCCATCGTTATCAATCAGGCAGAAACGCCTTCTTACTGGGTGCTTTGACACTTACGGTCGGTATTGTTTATCAGGGGGTGACCGATCAAGTTGATGTTTGGCTTGTGGCGGCGCTTTTATTGATGATAGTTGGCAAAATCGCTTCCCGCATATACAGCGAAAGGGAAAGTTAGTTATCCACATGATAATGTAAAGTCAACTTTACATTGGGTTTTAGTTGAGATAAAATATAAAAAGTTAATAACCCAATTTTACAAAAATTATGGAACCAACAACAGGAGCGCAAAGTAAATCATTTTTAATAATTATCGTAGTCGGCCTGCTGATAATTGTTGGCGGCGCCTATTTTTTGTTTTCCGGTAATTCGAAAGAGACGAGAGAAAAAATGATGAAAGATGGAGAGAGTATGATAGAAGACGGCACCATGATGAGCGATGAAGAAAAAATGAAAATGATGGAGGAGGGCAAGGTGGTAGATGAAAAAATGATGGAGAAAATGGATGAAGCAATGATGATGAAGAAGGGTGAAGAAACAATGAAAGAGGATGGGGCGATGAAAAAAGGTACTTTTGAATCTTATAGTGCCGAAAAGCTATCTCTAGCCAGTAGTGGCAAAGTAGCTTTGTTTTTCCACGCCACTTGGTGTCCGATTTGTAGAGCAATCGAAAAAGAAATTTTGGCTGACCCATCAAAAATTTCGGACGGGGTCCATATTTTGAAAGTTGATTATGACAACAATGTTTCTTTACGCCAAAAGTATGGCGTCACCACCCAGCATACATTTGTTCAAGTTGATGATAAAGGTAATTCACTACAAAAATGGAGTGATTCCAGCACCCTTTCCAGCGTACTCTCTAGGATAAAGTAATGGCGTTTTTACTGATTTCGTTTATTGCAGGAGTTCTGACGGTTTTGGCACCTTGCATTTTACCACTATTGCCAATTGTTGTTGGCAGTTCCGCCACAGGTCGGAGTCGGCTAACTCCATACGTGGTAGTTGTTGCGCTCTCAGTTTCGATTATCCTCTTCACGTTTTTGTTGAAGTTTTCAACATCGCTCATTATGGTGCCGCCATATTTTTGGACATATTTTTCGGGAGGCATAATAACTGTTTTCGGTTTGTTTCTTCTCTTTCCAGGGATTTGGGAATCGATGCCACTAGTTGGACGTCTCTCAAGTAGATCTGGTGCATTGCTTGGCAGCGGTGCCCAAAAGAAAACAATTTGGGGAGACGCAATTGTAGGTTTTTCGCTTGGTCCGGTTTTTTCGTCCTGTTCCCCGACGTACTTTGTAATTTTAGCCTCAGTTCTGCCCGCCTCTTTCGCTTTGGGGACGCTGTACCTCTTGGCTTATGTTTTAGGACTTTCCCTTATCCTGCTACTGATAGGGCTAATTGGGCAGAGATTTTCGAGTAAGCTTTTGGCCATATCTGATCCGAGGGGATTAACAAAAAAGATCGTTGGAATCCTTTTTATTGTCTTAGGTATAGCAATTGCCACGGGATATGAAAAGAAGTTGGAAATAGCAATACTTGACATTGGTTACTTCGACGTAACAAAAATTGAACAGCGACTTTTGAAAATAGTTGAATAATTAATATGAAAGTTGAAAAAATTTTAGCCATTATAGTGGTGACAACGGCGGTGGCCGGAGGATATCTTTATTTAAGCGCGGATAAAAACTCTCCTCAAGTTTGTTTGGCGGAGGGAAAGTGCGAAGGAAAAAAATCGACCGTTATAAAAATTACTAGTACCGATGAAATAAAGAGTGCGGAAGACAAAAAGAAGGCCTACGATCCATCACCAGAAATAATTTCGCCTCATGGTTACTTAAATACCAATGATAAGCCAATTACTATTAGGGAACATGTAGGCAAAAAAGTGGTTCTGGTTGATTTCTGGACTTACAGTTGTATTAACTGTCAGCGTACTTTGCCTTATTTAAATGCTTGGTATGAGAAATACAAAGATGAAGGACTGGAAATAATCGGCATACATACGCCGGAATTTGCGTTTGAGAAACTGGAGAAAAATGTGGCCAAAGCAATCTCCGAATTTGGCGTTAAACACCCGGTGGTCTTGGACAATGATTATGCCACTTGGAATGCTTTTGGCAATCAGTATTGGCCGAGAAAATATCTGATTGATATTGACGGCTTTATTGTTTATGACCATATAGGGGAAGGGGCTTATGAAGAAACAGAAAAAGAAATTCAGAAAGCACTCCTCGAGCGCAAGGAGAGATTAAACGAGAAGATGAATGTTACAACAACTATTGCTAATCCGGAAAATAAAATACTTGTTGATACCAACAAGCTCGGAAGTCAGGAAACCTATTTTGGTTCGACACGAAACGAATATTTAGCTAATGGCAAGATTGGTGTAGCGGGAGAGCAAACATTGATTATTCCTCAAAAGTTAAAGACCAATGGACTCTATCTTGGGGGGACCTGGAATATAACTTCTGAATATGCCGAGAACAAGGGGGAGGCAAGTATTGTCTACAAATACAAAGCCAAGAGTGTTTATTTGGTCTTAAGCAGTGAAAACGGAATTGAAATAGAAGTATTTTTAGACGGGAAATCAACAAAAACGCTCAAAGTGAGTGAAGAGAAACTTTACAATATCGTGGAGGGAAGCGAGTACGAAGAACACCTATTGGAAATTAAAATTAAAAAAGGAAATCTGAAAGCGTTTGCCTTTACTTTTGGTTAATATGGGAAATGAAATTGCGGTTTTTGGCGGGGGATCCCCGAAGCAAACGCTTCGCGTTGCAACGGGGCAGGGTTTTTTCCAAAAACACCCGTGAGAATATTTAATATTTTGTACAGTTATGAATATTGAAAGTAAATCGGTTGGAGTTGTCGTGTTCGGTGGTGGGTGTTTTTGGTGCACGGAAGCGGTTTTTAAGATGTTGAAAGGAGTAATTTCTGTTTTACCGGGTTATGCTGGCGGAGTCAAAGAAAATCCGACTTACAGAGAAGTGAGTAGTGGTAATACGGGGCACGCCGAGGTGATAAAAATTGAGTTTGATGCAAAATTGGTGAAATTTCGCGACCTTTTAACAGTATTTTTTGCAACTCATGACCCAACAACTGTAAACAGGCAAGGGCGGGATGTGGGAACGCAATATCGCTCTATTATTCTTTACACCAATCCCGAACAGAAAAAGGAAGCAGAAAAATTTGTCAAAGAAGTTGACGAATCATCAGAAAAAGGAGGAAAAGTGGTGACGGAAATTAAACCTTTGAATAAGTTTTTTGAGGCGGAAAGTTATCACAAGGACTATTATGCTAAAAACTCGGTAATGCCTTATTGTCAAGTTATAATCAATCCCAAACTGGAGAAAGTTCAAAAAGAATTTAGCGAATTATTAAAATAAATGAAACCCTATTCTAATGTTCTCAAGAACATTAGAATAGGGTTTCAAAATAAAATATGAATGAGGAAGAATTTAAAAAAAAGCTAACCCCGGAGCAATACAAAATATTACGGGAAAAGGGGACAGAAGCCCCTTTTTCAGGAAAATATCTCCACGAAAAACGGGAAGGTGAGTTTTTGTGCGCCGCTTGCGGCAACCCGCTTTTTTCATCCGACACCAAATTTGATTCCGGCACTGGCTGGCCTTCTTTTGACGAAGCCCTACCCGGGGCGGTGGAATTTTTGGAGGATTATTCTCACGGTATGAAGCGCACTGAAGTGGTGTGCATCAAATGCAAATCTCATTTAGGTCATATTTTTGATGACCCGCCTGCGGATGGCGCGCGGGCAGGTGGCCACTCAAAAACAGGCAAACGGTATTGCATGAATTCGGTTTGTTTATTACACGAGAAAGATCAAAAATAGAAAACAAAAAACCTTTCGATATATCGAAAGGTTTTTTGTTTGGTTGCTTATTTTTTATTTTACCGTGAGAGTTCCTTTCATTCCAAGGGAGCGGTGGGAGCCGACAGAACAGAAATATTCAAAGGAACCGGCTTTATCCGCCGTGAACTCAAATGTTTCTTCTCCCCCTGCACTTAATACTTTTGTACCGACATTGTAACCATCAACACGGAAGTCATGATTACCACCAGAATTTTTGAAGGTAATTTTTACTAGGTCTCCCTTACTTACTTCAATTGTTTTAATGTCAAAAGCGAAGCTGCTGCCGGAAACTGTAAATGTTTTTGTAGCAGGGGTCATCATGCCTCCTCCCATATCGCCGTTATTCTCCATCATATTACTACCCGTTTTTCCGCTCTCTTTTTCGCCAGAGGCGGATTTGTTATCGGCCGACATCATGGACTCGCCCATCTCTTCGGGCATCATTTGATTAGTTGCTTCGGTTTGAACATTAACATTTTGTTCAGGCGCCACAGCCTTATTTTTGGTGAAATAGTAAATTCCACCCCCTATTAATATAACGAGAATCGCCATAATCAACGTGTTTTTCATATGTTTATATGTTATTTATCTAAACTCCGTCATTTTAGCGCATTTAAAGAATGTTACAATATCCGTAATGAAACATTTGCTCGGAGCCATCATTTTGCTGTTTACTATGTTTTCGGCTGCAAAAGCGGCAGAAATCGAAATTTTTCCAGAAAGTCCGATTCAGGGCGAGCCGATAATGATTGTTGTTAGTGGTCTCAAAGATATATTAAACATCAAGAGTTCTTTTTTGATGAAGCAATCTCTCAACTTCTTTACTTATCGGGGCAAGATTTCGGCTCTGGGAAGCATTGATTTGTCCGGGCAAGCGGGAACCTCAACTGTCACGATTACGTTTAAAAATGGTACGAAAATTACAAAAGAAATAGTGATTGGGAAACGTCCCAAGATAGAAGTCCCAATTGATATACCGCAAAAACTTGGTGGCAACACTAAAGTGGCGGTACAAAAATTAGTAAAGAATCTCGTAGATGAACAGCAAATAGTCGGTAAAATCACTTCAATTATAAAACCGAAGGCATTTTGGAAAGATAATTTCCGTTTTCCAGTAGCAAATCCTATTATGACAGACGCATATGGTTATGCGCGCGACACCGTGGGGGTTTCAATCGCGCACAAGGGGACTGATTTCAGGGCTAGTATTGGCACACCGGTTTTGGCTATAAACAGAGGTGTGGTGCGGGATAATAGAGTTTATCCGACATTCGGCAAAATCATAATAGTGGACCACGGCTTTGGCCTTTACTCAATGTATTTGCATCTTTCTAAAACCAGAGTGAATATTGGTGAATTAGTTTTGCCTGGCCAAGTTATAGGTTTTTCAGGTGATTCTGGATATGCCACCGGTGCGCATTTGCATCTAACAATCCGCATTAATGGTATTTCAATTGACCCAATGAGATTTTATGAGTTGTTTGGAATGAAAATATGAAAAAGTGTAAATATAATCTGAAAGAAAAAGTTTGGATTTATCCGGGGGTATCAGCCGCCTGGCACTTTGTTTATGTTGATAAAAAACATTCAGAAGAAATTAAAAAGAATTATGGCAAAATTGCTAAGGGTTTTGGTTCACTTCCCGTTAAAGTAATTATTGGTAAAACAGAATGGAATACTTCTATTTTTCCGGATAGCAAAAACGGCACCTATCTTTTACCGCTTAAATCGCAAGTGCGTAAAAAGGAGAGAATTTTTGACGGTGATAACATTAAATTTAATGTGGAAATATTGATACAATAATTTTAATGGAATTTTTTAAAACAAATATTACAGCCAAGATATTGTTGCTTGTTTACATAGTTCTTTTCACTGTTTGCGCTATTAATCCTTTTAGTCGGGATGTCTGGTGGGCAGAAAATATACCGCTTATGATTATTGTTTTGGTATTGGTAGTTTTGTATATAAAAGGAATCGTGTTCTCTCCAGCTTCATATCTATTTATGAGTTTTCTTCTTTTTTGGCACACAGTGGGCGGGCACTATACATTTGAGCGGGTGCCATTTGACTGGTTCAATGATTTTTTTGGATTTGAGCGCAATATGTATGATCGTATCGGGCATTTCTCCGTAGGTTTCTATGCTTTCCCGGTGATGGAAGGAGTTTTGCGTTATGGCCTGGTTAAAAACAAATTGATGGCTTTTATTTTTGGCGTTTTCTCCATCGCTTTTATCGCAATGGGATACGAACTTCTGGAATGGCAATTTGCCGTGTCAGCCGACTCTTCCGCGGGATCTGATTTTTTGGGGGCGCAAGGAGACATTTGGGATGCCCAAAAAGATATGCTAATGGATACTTTGGGGGCCGTTTTTGCTTCTTTTGTCTATCTTATTTCCCATTGCGAGAGAGGCGTGCAAAATATCTATTCTAAATAAACGCCCTCTATCTGTTAATGACATTCTAACATTCTGTAGAATGTTAGAATGTCAGGTGACAAGATAACATTTTGGTATACTGTTTTTATGAGTGAACCGCTTGCTTCAAAATTACGCCCGACGAAATTATCCGATTTTATCGGGCAAGAGCATTTGGTCGGGGAGGGGAAACCGCTAAAAATCGCGATTGAGAAAAAACACCTTTTTTCTTTTGTCTTTTGGGGGCCTCCCGGGGTGGGGAAAACCACGCTTGCCAGAATATATGCCAAAAATTTGGGGGCTAAATTTTACGAACTTTCGGCTGTTTCAGCCGGCAAAGACGATATCAGAAAAATTGTTGACGAAGAGTTACGAGATAAGAGTTACGAGTTAAGAAAAAAAGAAAATTCCGTATCTCATAACTCGTCTCTCATAACTCGAGAAACAAAACCAAAGATTTTGTTTCTTGATGAAATACACCGTTTCAATAAAGCACAGCAGGATTTTCTTTTGACATTTGTAGAAACTGGGCGACTAACTCTAATTGGTGCCACAACGGAAAACCCCTCATTTGAGGTTATTCCGGCCCTTTTATCTCGCTGTCGAGTTTTTGTCTTAAATGAACTTTCGCCGGATGAGATGGAGAAAATAATTAAGCGCGCCAAGCTAAAAATTCCCAAAGAGGCGTTAGAATGGCTTGTGGGAATGGCTAATGGAGACGCTAGGTCGGCCTTCGCGGTCCTTGAGGCGGCACAAGAGCTTTATGGAAAAATTACAGCTGAAACTCTGAAGGAGACGTTGCAATCAAAATATTTGCGATACGATAAAAAAGGTGAGGAGCATTACAATACAATTTCCGCTTTTATAAAAAGTATGAGGGCGGGGGATGTGGATGCGGCAATTTACTACTTAGCAAGAATGATTGAGGCGGGAGAGGACCCAAAGTTTATAGCGCGCAGAATGGTGGTGTTTGCAAGTGAGGATATTGGTTTGGCACAGCCAACGGCACTTGTTGTCGCGAACGATGTTTTTAGGGCGGTTGAAATTATAGGCTACCCGGAGTGCGCTATTAATCTTGCGCACGGCGTGGCCTATTTGGCGGGCTCCAAGAAAGATCGCCGGGCATACGACGCGTTCCGGCTAGCGCAGGAAGATGTTCGGAAATTTAGCAATTTACCCATTCCTCTAAAGGTTAGAAATGCCCCCACTAAATTAATGAAAGAACTTGAATACGGTAAAGGTTATGAGATGTACGAAAAGGGAATGCTTCCAGAAAAATTAAAAGGAAAAAAGTATTTAAAAGATAAAAATGGAAACGCTTAGGGGGACTTGCCAAGTTGAATTGTTTGTTTCTTATTGTTTTAAGTTAAAATTTTAATATTAAAAAGCTTAGTCGAGTTTGGAGTTGTTTCTGATTAATTTCCAAAGAAATGTCCTTTATAAAAGATGGCAATTTTTGCCTTAAAACATAGGTATTTTACCTGTCCTTTATAAAGGGTATTTGTCTTTTATAAAGGACAGGCAAGCCCCAATTCTTTTAAGGGGCTTTCTTTTTTTATAATCGTTTTACTTAATATCTTTTTTGTACCCTAAATCGGTTTCTTTTATTGACATTATTTTGCAAAAGAATAATGTGGCAAACAGTATTTCTTCTACAACGGCTCCAGCGCGGGTGCCTATTAACCCCGCTTTGTTCTTCAATTAAGTTCTCTAGAAAGCTCCTTTTTGGTTTGCATTATTAATTTCAGCAAATCTACATGGAAGCTTTCTTCCAAAGAAACACACGCAAAGCTAAAAAAGTCACTGGGATTTTCATGTCCTGGTTTTTTGCCTTTGTTGTGTCGAGTGCGTTTCTTCTTCCGCAAAGCGCTATTGCAGCTGAGACTGTCTTTAATTCCAATGGATCCTTTACGGTTCCAGCTGGAGTTAGTGAACTAGTCATTGATGCCTCTGGTGCCGGTGGGGGTGGAGGAGCAGGAGTCTTCACTTATGGTGGAGGCGGAGGGGGTTCTGGATCATATGTTCAAGGACTTAAATTGTCCGTTACACCGGGTGATGTCCTTAATGTAACCGTTGGTACTGGGGGAGCAGGAGGCGGAAGTCAAATGTTTTCCGGGAGTAACGGTACTGATGGAACTGATACCACAATCTCCAAAGGTGGTGTTGTTCTTTTTCAACTTTCGGGTGGAAAAGGAGGTACCCAGGGATTCTTGGGTGGTGGTCAGGGAGGCTTGGGTGGTGCCACAGTTGGCGGTACGCAAACTGGACAATCCGGAGACACCGGCCATAACTTTGAGGGCGAAAGAACTCAAGGAGGCGCAGGGGGGGCAACC
>CAYHJR010000003.1:0-19295 GCA_964357075.1 uncultured Candidatus Saccharibacteria bacterium | reverse complement strand
AACCCCACAACACCCACCCCCGAAAATATCTTAAACTGCCCCAAAAAAAAAAAAACCCCCCCCCCCCGCTCTGGCCCCCCCGGCTCCCGGTCAGTATGTCCAGGGAATGTTGGGGAAGATGGGGCGCAGAATCTGCCGGAGACCAAATTCCATTTCATCGGCCGGCGCTTTGCTCATTGTTTTGACATCAAGTTTCAGGGCTCTCGCCTTGAGATCTTCCGTCAAGGTTCCGCTAATCAAGACGATTGGCACTTTCTCTCCCATTTCCCTTATGACATTTGCCAATTCAATGCCGTCTAACTTCGGCATTCTATTATCAGTTGCTACGAGATCGTAACTAAGTTCGGTGGTAAGTCCGGACTCGAACAGATTTAGCGCCTCGCCCCCGTCTCTTGCCTCGGTTATGCTGAAACCGAGTTTGGCGAGTATCGTGCTAACGATTATTCTGATTGTATTTTCATCGTCAGCAACCAGGGCACGCAATTTTTTATTGATATCCATAATGGCAGTCCTCTCTTTAAAAGTTGTGAACAAAGTGTTATCATACAATTTTATTTATGAATAGTCAACAACTTAAAAAATTGAAATTACCGGATGCGCCGGGTGTGTATTTTTTCTTAGGTCAGAATACAGGTCAAAAAACAAAAAATCATCAACTTGGAAACGAAACGTCCAAGTTCGAAACGTCCAAGTTGATGCCGAAGAAAAGATTTGGCATTTTATACATTGGTAAAGCAACTTCACTTCGTGATAGGGTAAAAAGTTATTTTGCTAAAGATTTAGGTGACATCCGTGGACCGCTCATTGTCCAAATGGTTCAAAAAGCTAAATCAATCACATTTCAAAAAACGGATTCAGTTCTGGAAGCTCTTCTTTTGGAAGCCCAACTTATTAAAAAATATCAGCCGCCATACAACACCGATTTAAAGGATGATAAAAGTCATAGTTATATTGTCATAACAAAGGAGAGTTTCCCACGCGTACTTCTGGTACGGGGAAAAGATTTGCCGGTTTTGTATCCCCCGGAAAATCGTTTGTATTTGTTGGGACCATTTCCTCAAGGCGGAATTTTGAAATCCGCCCTAAAAATTATTCGCCATATTTTCCCGTATCGCGATACCTGTTCCCCCCACTTGGGAGTCGAACTCCCAAGTGGGGGGAAACCTTGCTTTAACGCCCAAATCGGACTTTGCCCGGGAGTTTGCAATGGACGAATCGATAAAAAAGGATATCGGCGAATTATTAAAAATTTAATCAAGTTTTTTGAAGGTAAAAAGGGGCAAATAATAAAATCTTTTGAAAAAGAAATGAAAATATACGCTAAAACAGAACATTTTGAAAAAGCCAACGATATAAAGAAAAGATTATTTTCACTTCACCATATTCAAGACATTTCATTGTTAAAGCGGAATGATGAACTTGGAAGCCGAACTCCCAAGTTTAGGATTGAGGCGTATGACGTGGCGCATATGAGCGGAAAAGAAATGGTCGGGGTGATGGTTGTGATTGAAGATGGAATGGCCAAGAAAAGTGATTATAGAAAATTTAAAATAAGGGGATTTGATAAAGCCAATGACCCGGGAGCGCTTAAAGAAGTTTTAGAGAGGCGTTTCAAACACCCTGAATGGCCAATGTCAGATTTGCTTGTGGTTGATGGTAATGAGGTTCAAAAAAGAATAGCTGAAAAGATATTACCCAACTTGGAGGTTAAACCTCCAAGTTGGGTGGTGGCGGTGGTTAAGGATGAAAGACATAGACCAAGAGCAGTGCTTGGAGATGGTAAAACTATAGAAAAATATAAAAGGGATATTTTGTTTGCTAACGCCGAGGCGCATCGTTTTGCTATCACTTTTCATCGTCTAAAACGCTCCAAGAAATTCCTAGAGTGACAACTAAGTTCTAAAGTTCTCAAGAACTTTAGAACTTGGTTGGGATACCTAAAAAGCTAAATGCAAAATACAAAATACGATATACTAACTATATATGATAAAAACACGAGTAGGGGTTTTGCGCGGCGGGCCATCAAACGAATACGATGTTTCTCTTAAAACAGGAAAGACGGTTTTGGATAATTTGCCGGAAGAGTATTACACCTCCTTTGATATTTTTATAGACAGGGGTGGAGTGTGGCATCGTTCCGGAGTCCCGAGAGAGCCCCATAAGGCACTTCGTGATATTGATGTAGCGTTTAACGCGCTTCATGGGCACTTCGGCGAAGATGGCAAGTTACAGACAATGCTTGATAATTGGGGTATTCCATACACCGGAAGTGGTGCTTTGGCCTCGGCTTTGGGAATGAATAAGGTCTTGGCGAAAAAATCATTGGCTTCGTATGGAATAAAAACGCCGATGCACAGATTGGTGACGGTTTCGCCGGAACTTCCCGAGCGGCTCCATGAAATTTTTCGCAGTTTTCCGCACCCGTCTGTTGTGAAGCCGTACAATGCCGGGTCTTCGCTTGGCGTATCTCTCGCGCGCACATATGACGAAATGCAAAGGGGTGTGGCTGAAGCTTTTGAATATTCTCCACAGGTCTTGATTGAAGAATATATTAGTGGCAAGGAAGGTTCAATGGGGCTGATTGAAAATTTTCGCGATAAAGAGCATTACACTTTGGTTCCGGCGGAAATAAGGAAAAGCGGGAGCGAAGTTTTTGGTTTTAACGCAAAATATAGTGATGGTTCGCGTGAGATTTGCCCGGGCAATTTTACCAAGCAAGAAATAGCCATGATTGAAAATGCGGTTGTTAACGCTCACAAAGCGCTTAACGCTCGCCACTATTCGCGCACGGATTTTATAGTTCACCCCAAACGCGGAGTTTATGTTTTAGAAGTAAACACCTTACCGGGACTTGCCGAAGAATCGCTTTTACCCAAGTCTCTCAAAGCCATTGGAGTTAAAATTTCCGATTTTCTGCATCATTTGATAACGCTGGCGAAGAGGTGACGAACGAATTGAAAGTATCTCTTTTTTATTGTAATCTGCTTTGATTACCATAGGGGCCCGTAGCCCCTCACATGAGAAAGTATGTTTTACGTGTATATGTTAAAAAGTAAAAAAGATGGTAGTTTATATGTTGGTTACACAGATGATTTGAAAAGGCGTTTTGAGGAGCATAATGGTAAGAAAAATGTTTCAACAAAACACAAAGCACCTTTTCAGCTCGTCTATTACGAAGCGTATAAATCGCGAGCTGATGCTAAGCACAGAGAGAGTATGTTGAAACGTTTTTCGGGGTCCACAGTGCATCTCAAAAAACGCCTAAAAAATTCGCTCATGTGAGGGGCCCGTAGTTCACCTGGTAGAACGCCTCATTTGCAATGAGGAGGTAAGCGGTTCGAGTCCGCTCGGGTCCACCAAAAATAAAACTCCGCATACTGCGGAGTTTTATTTTTTGTTTTGGTTAATAATTATTGTGTGGATTACTTGCACTAGGTTGAAGTAAAGTTAAGGTATAATGTTTGTGTGAAAAATGTTTCTTTAGAAGAGCTATCCTCGCCGGGCTGTTCGCATTGCGCGGCTTTTGAATCCTATTGGCACTCCATTGAAAAAGAGTGGCCGAATGTCTCATATAAAAATACCAGTATTACTACTCCAGAAGGCCAGGAATTGGCCCAAAAGCATATGGTTTTTGCATCTCCGGGTATTTTTCTTAATGGGGAATTGTTTGCGACGGGGGGGTATGACAGCGGAAAGTTTTTAACGCGACTTAAGGAATTATCAGAATAGAGTAAAGAGTTACGAGTTAGGAATTACAAGATGGGAACCACTGACACAACACATAAACTCAAGGCGTTAATAATTATCGCGATTGTTGGCACCGTTACCGTCATTGTCTTTGGGCTTTTGTGGTTTTTCCTTTTTTCAAGCGCCAATCCGTCTGGGCTTGGTTGGTATCTTTTTGCTTTCGCAACTGGCATCACAATGATTGTCTTGCCGTGCACCCTGCCTTTAGCTTTCGTCATTGTCCCGCTTTCAATGGGCAAGGGTTTGCGCAAAGGACTTTCCATCGCTTTGGCTTTTGGCGCCGGCGTTGCCATAATGCTAGCGCTCTATGGTGTTCTGGCGGCGATTGTTGGTAAAGCGGCGGTGGGCTCCTTGGGCGCGCCCTTAGAAGTTGTCAAAAACTGGGTTTATTTTATTGCCGGAATTTTTGCTTATCTTTTCGCGCTGAATGAAGTCGGACTTATAAAATTCAAAATGCCGTCATACACCGGCGCGGCGCCAGCTTTTATTCAAAAGCAAAGCGATTTGCTCAAAGCGTTTATGCTCGGGCTTTTCTTGGGCAATATCGGAGTAGGATGTCCGCATCCGGCAACACCTTTACTTTTAATTGAAATCGCATCCAGCGGAAATATGGCCTACGGCTGGACGCTTTTCTTTACGCACGCGCTCGGACGAATTCTACCACTTATACTTTTGGCGATGCTGGCCATTGTCGGTATCAACGGCCTAAATTGGCTGATTGCGAGGAAAGACAAAATAGAAAAGGGAACCGGCTGGGCAATGGTTTATGTCGCGGGCTTTATTATGACTTTAGGATTGTTTAGTCACGCTTGGTGGGTTTCATCCGGTACGCACACTCTTTTTGAAAAAGTAACGCAAGAGCACGCCTTTCTTTCGCTCGTAAGCGACAAGCTTCAGGCGGACGCAACGCATAGCCACGGCACGGAGGAACTTGTCGGCACCACAGGGCTTTTCGGTTTGCCGCTTTCCTGGGGGCATTATTTTCTGGTGGCTTTGTGGCTAATTCCGATGTGGTGGTATTGGCGGCGCAAAGGGCGCGAGATTGAGCAAATTCCGGATTCCAATCAGATTTCAGAAAAACAAGCCGCGCACAACAAGTGGATGCTTCAGGAAAAACTTTTCGTAACCATTTCCATAACCTTGGTAATCGTCTTTGTTTGGGCTTTACCGCAATGGTTTAATCAAACGGCTTCAACTGGCCACGGGCATGACGCAGGGACACCGGCGGAACATAGCCACGGCGAATCCGAGGAAGGTATGGGTCATATGATGGAAAACGGCGAAATGATGATGTCGGAAGACCAGATGATGGAAATGATGGAGCATATGCACGAAGACGTCACCGCGGAAATGCATATGATGCATGAGCATGAGGATGGTAGCGCGCACGATCACACGACTACAACAAATGAGACCAATGTAATGACAGACGGTATGATGATGGCTGGCATGGATTCAGCACACGGCGTTGGCGGTCGCACAGCTGTTTATTCTGAAGAAAATAGCGTTATTTCTGGCCCACTTATTACTTTCTCTCTTGAACCAAAGAATGCAAAGAAGGGAGAAGCCGTAACTTTAAGATTTACTATTACTGATAAGATGAGCGGGGTACCAATAGATACGCTTGATTTGGCACATGAGAAGTATATTCATGCGATTGGACTGGATAAAAATTTGGACAATTTCTATCATATTCATCCCGACAAAGTTTCTTCGGGAGTTTGGGAAATAAAATATATTTTCAAAAATGCCGGTACATACAGAATGTATAGCGACATTGCGATTGGCGGTCGGCAATACGTTTTTGGACACAATTTCTTTAATATCGAAGAAACAGAGCCGCTTATGACGAAGCCAGCCGTTAGTGCTCAAAGATATTTTTTAAAAAGCGTAATCACACCAGACAATCAATATCAAGTAATTTTGGAACACGATACCCCGCTTGTTGCCGGTAAAGATTCCGCAGTGCACTTTACCGTTAAACACAGTGATGGTGATGGTTTGGAACTTGACAATTACTTGGGTGCTTCAATGCACCTAGCTGGTTTCAGTGATGATTTAAAAGAATACGTCCACACTCATCCAAGTAATCATGATGCTCACGGGGGAGCCGCACCGTCCGTGCCCGCAGACGATGGACACGATCACGAACATAGCTTGCTACCCGCCAAAATTGCTCTGGCGCACACAAATGAGGGCGGGGAGACGGTAGATAGCGAGGTTGTAATGTTTAATGTCAATTTCCCTAAACCTGGAATTTATAAACTTATCCCGCAATTTAGACCAAAAGGCATAACTTTACCAGGTGATCAAAGTTTGTTCGTTGAATTTTGGGTTCAAGTTGAGGCCGATTATGGTCAAACTGTTGCGAAAGTAGAAATGCCTGAACCAACTGTTAAAAAAATGAGTGTCGGGACACAAAAAACAATGCTGTTTATTATTTCTATTATTCTTATGGCGTTACTTTCCAGATTTGTTTATAAAAAAATACAGGTTTAAATATGAATAAATATTTGATTATAGGAATAGTTCTGATTGTATTAATTGGCGGCGGTGTTGCTTATAAAAAATTCGGCAAAGAAAAGGGAGCAGGGCTTACGGGAGAAACCAAAGAATTTACGGTGCACACCCAAAAAGGCAAATGGAATTTTATTCCGGACATAATTACGGTGAATGAGGGGGATAAAGTAAAACTGACAATAATAAACGAAGACGAATTTGACCATGGGTTTGCGATTGACCAATTCGGCGTTTCGCAGAGAATTCCAGCTAAAGGCACTGTCATTATTAATTTCACCGCATCAAGCGCTGGAGAGTGGCCATATTATTGTTCGGTCTCTTGCGGAGAAGGCGTAGTTGATGGGCATCCTCGCGGACACTTTGACCAAATCGGAAAATTCATAGTTAAATAACACGACACCAATATACGAATGAACACGAATGTCACAAATAAACGGCTACGCCTACTACTAATCAACGAATGGTCACTAATACAACAAATTACAATGCACCTTCCTCAATCTTATTTGTATCATTCGGTCTCACCGAGAGCCTTATTTGTAACCATTTGTAAATTCGTATCATTCGATTTAATTCGTAGCTATTCGTATCATGGCTAAAGCGGTATTAAAAGTTAAAGGGATGCATTGCGCGAGTTGCTCCGTGCTTATAGATAAGCTGGTTGGAAAGCAACCCGGAGTTTCCAGTATCAAAACAAGTTATGGCGCCGAAAAAACCGCCGTTGAATTTGATGAATCCAAAATTACGCTTAAAGAAATAGACGCTTTTGTAAACAAACTTGGTTACGACATAGTACGACCGGAAGAAGATACTAATTCTATAGCCGAAGAGGAAAGCAAGGATGCCAAAATAATTTTAGCCGCTAAAAAGCGAGTTGTTTGGGCGTTTATCTTGGCCGCGCCAATAGTTTTCTATTATATGGCGATTCATATGTTCAATTTGACACATGTGCATGAACTTTTTGATTTCCTAAATCTTAAACAGCCGGCTTTCGTTGGAGGAGGAATTTTATCCATCGTTCAATATTTGATTGCTTTCTTATTTTATCTTGTTGCCCAACCACTCAAATTTATTGCCGAATTTTTTATTGATGTCTCTAATCCGCCGTTTAAATTGGACCTCAATTATATTTATTGGGTTCTCTCCACTCCGATTCAATTTGTAATCGGCTATCCATTTTATAGGAATGCAATTACAGCAATTAGAGTCGGCGCGGCCAATATGGACGTTTTAGTGGTACTTGGCACAACCTCGGCTTACGTCTATTCAACAATCGGCTTTTTGTTCTTCAACATTGACCATCCCTTCTGGGAAAGTTCGGCGGCGTTATTATTTTTCATATTGCTTGGCCGCTATGTTGAGGTTTTGGCCAAGGGGCGCGCCTCAAGCGCAATAAAGGAGCTTTTGAAATTGGAAGCCAAAGATGCCCACGTGGAGCGAGACGGACAAGAGATTACCGTCCCAATTGACCAGCTAAAAGAAGGCGACATTATAGTGGTTCGCCCGGGAGAAAAAATTCCGGTTGATGGGATAATAGTTGACGGAGTTTCCCACATAGATGAGAAAGTAGTTACAGGTGAGTCATTCCCGGTTAAAAAGCAAGTGAATGACGAAGTAATTGGCGCTACTATAAATCAAGAAGGCCTTTTTAAATTCCGCGCTACCAAGGTTGGCAAGAATACTTTGCTTTATCAGATTATTCGCATGGTTGAAGAAGCCCAAGCCAGCCGCGCCCCGATTCAAAACTTGGTAGATAAAATCAGCGAGTATTTCGTGCCCGCCGTTGTTATTCTGGCGGTTGTTACTTTCGTCGGCTGGTATTTTGTGGGTGATTTAAATCTGCGCGCTTCCTTAATGAGAATGATCGCCGTTTTGGTAATTTCTTGCCCGTGCGCTATGGGTCTCGCGACCCCAACTGCCCTTGTCGTCGGAATAGGTCGGGCCGCCAAATACGGAATTATTTTGAAAGGCGGGGAGGCGCTTGAAACAGCTTACAAACTTAATTCCATTGTCTTTGATAAAACTGGAACCTTAACAATCGGTAAGCCATCTGTCACAGATATCGTAATGCTTCCGGCCTCTCCTGTGGATGAAGGTCGGGCTATATATTTAGCGGCATCAGCCGAACAGGGGTCCGAACACCCGCTTTCACGCGCGGTGATTGAAAGGGGTAAGCAACAAGGGCAATTGGGACAAGTTCAGGAATTCAAGGCGGTTTCCGGTATGGGGATTTATGGAAAAGTTGATGGACATGAAATTGAAATCGGAAATACGGCTTATGCGGAATCAATTCATATAGACGTGGCGCCATTCAAGAAAGAATTGGAGAGATTGCAAAATGAAGCCAAAACAGTTGTTTTCCTTTTCGTTGATAAAAAAGCAACTGCTTTGATTGCCATGGCAGACACCTTGAAACCATTTGCTAAAGAAGCCATCGCGGAATTAAAGAAAATGGGCAAAGAGATTGTCATGATGACGGGGGACAATAAAAGAACAGGTGAAGCCATTGCCAAAATGGTCGGCATTGACCGCGTCTTTGCCGAAGTTTTGCCGCAAAATAAAGCCGACCAGGTTAAGATTTTGCAAAGCGAAGGCAAAGTGGTTGCAATGGTTGGGGACGGTATAAATGATTCTCCGGCTTTGGCGCAGGCGGACATTGGCATCGCCGTCGGCTCCGGTACGGATGTAGCGATTGAAACCGGCGAAATCATTCTGGTCAAAGATGATTTGCGGGACGTTGTTACCGCCATTCAACTTTCCGCTAAAACAATCAAAAAAGTTTGGCAAAATCTTTTCTGGGCCTTTTTCTACAATGTGGTGGCCATACCGGTTGCTGCCGGCGGACATTTGCTTTTGACACAAAGTTCCGGTCAAGCACTGCCTTGGATTCTTGCCGCGCGCGAAAAACTCGGTGGCTTTGGTCAAATATTCTTCAATCTTTCGCAAGCCACACTTCGCCCTGAAATCGCCGGCTTTGCCATGGCCTTCTCCTCGGTTTCTGTTGTCTTAAACTCCTTGTCGCTTAAAAGCTATGTCCCGCCGATTGAAAAAAGTGAAACAGAGCAAAAATAAACCCGCCAAAATTTTGCATGAAATATTATTCATTTCTTAACCCAGATAAAAAATATACTGATACCAATTGTTCCAACTTCATTATTAGTAAAATTTAGGAGGGTAAATATGGCAAAAATTGAGTCGGTCTCATTTTTAATACCGCCCGGATGGGAAGAGGGAGGACTGTTAGATACGCCAGGGGAAAAAGGCATAGACAAAACTTTTGGCTTTAACGAATACAGGCAAGCCGTCCGTTTCGCAACTGCAGTGGCTGATTTGGCCGACAAAAGACAACATCACCCGGACATATTACTTCGTTACCGAAAGGTTAAAATTGTGTCAAGCACGCATGACGCCGGCGGAATAACGGAGAAAGATTTAGAACTTGCCGCCGAAATTGATCAGTTATACAATTCACTCAATGACTAAAATATACCTGTCCCGTTAGAAATCGCGGACCTAAGTGTAGTATAATAAACGTACATGGTTGTAGTTACAAAAAATAATTTTACAGAAGGCGAACAATACTTGTTCGCGATCTATTTCTAATGGGATGACCAAAGTGGATGTAAACATAGCTGGTATGCATTGCGGTGCTTGCGCCACCGGTATTCAAATGTTGGTCTCGGGTATGGACGGAGTTAAGGGAGCTTTTGTTGATTATGAAGGTAAAAAAGGAACTTTTGAGTTTGATGAAAGTAAAGTTAATCTAGATAAGATTAAACAAGAAGTGGCAACGCTTGGATACACGATACAATAGCTTTCAGCTGCCAGCTTTCGGCTTTTAGCTTTATGATTAAATCACACGCAGAGTTATTCTTGGTTACATCTCTAAGCAACTACACTTTATTACTGAGTTAGATTATAATGAAGTTACAACACTTTCAGTCGAGGTCGGAAAAATGCTCAACAGGATGATTTTTAAGCTAGAAGCTAGTCGCTGAAAGCCGGAAGCTATCTTATGGATATTTACTCAGGATTATTAATAGTTCACCTCATCGGCGCCGTTTTGGGCGTTGGCGGGGCGACATTTATTGAAATTTTTCTAAACAAGGCCTTGCGCGATGGCACGGTAGACCCAACCGAAAGCAGTTTTTTAAAGACAACTTACAAAGTAGTTCGCGTCGGGCTTGTCCTATCTCTCTTATCAGGATTCGGATTTCTTTTAATGTATAAACTCACAGGTCAAACATTTAAATTGTATAATCCTATCCTTTGGGCAAAAATGACCATAATAATAATAATCGCCGTAAACGCGGTCATGCTTGAAATGCGAAAAATAAATCTTTTCTGGGGTAGCGCCTTCTCATTTATTTCTTGGTATACTGTTTTAATCGTCAGTCCCTTTCTTTCTGGGGCGCCCCAGTTTTCATACTTGGAAGTAATGTTTGGATATATTGTCGCCGTTTTGGTTGGGGCCGTAATCCTTGATTTGATTAGAAAAAAAATGCATAACAAAATTCCAAATGTCTAATGTTTTTGCCACTCTTCTTATAGCTCACGTTATTCTCGGTCTCATTAGCGTTATTTTGCTCTACGCCCTTCTTCTTGGGCTTCTGAAGAAAGAAATTAATATTGATACTCTCAAACGACTGTCATTATTTAACTTTCTGGCACTTGTCGCTTCCTGGGTCTCCGGCGGATATTATTACGTCCTGTATTACGGAGCGAATGTTAAACCGGTCATTATGAAAGGAGCTTACACTTGGGCGCACGCCGTCATAATGGAAGCCAAGGAACACGTATTTTTGATGTTACCCTTTGCCTCACTTGCGCTTCTAGTCGTTTTGTATCTTTGCCCTGAAGATATTAAGAATAATGAAAATGTAAAACACGCATTGGTGGGACTTGTGGCCGTTTTGGTGATTGTGTCAACGCTCATGGCAATTTCGGGAGTACTTATTAGCGGTGGAGCTCGTTAAAAATACTTGTCCCGTTAGAAATTGCGGGTCAAAACAGGGTATAATAAATAGCATGATGAGAATTATAAAATCTAATTGTATAGAACGCGGACGATGTCAGTCCGCATTTTATTTCTAACGGGATGGAATCAAACAAAAATTATCGTTTAACATACGCAGTAATAATGGGGGCGATTGGCGCTGCGATTTTTGTCGTTTTAATTACAATTCTAGGAGATGTCGTTAAAAATCCTGCGGGGGGAGCAATAATAAAGAATTGGCTCAAAGATGTCCATTATCATCACTGGATTGGCAAAGGCATTTGGGCGGGGATAGTGATGGTTGTTTTGGGATTGTTCTCCTTTATTTTCAAATCGGTTCCAACAATCGAAAGCATAAGAAAACTTGTCAAAGTGTTATCGTGGGTTCTTGTTTTGGGGTCTGTCGCGCTATTGGCATTCTTTATTCTGGAATATTTTCACCTTTTATAAATTATCTAAGTTAGCTTTATATTTTCTATGTCTTCCGCAACCATACTTACTATCGCCTATTTACTGGCCTTTGTAGCCAGTTTTTTGGGGTCTTTGATTATGATTATAGCCGAATTTTTGGAGCGTAAATTCACGGGGAAAACAGAAACGTATAATTTGGCGATTGCTTATTACAAATTTAGGAAAATAGAATCGGCCTTTGTGGACGAGAATACTAAAAAGCGTTTGAACAAAATAATCCACTTCGTTTACTATACTTTTTGGGGGATAATTTTACCGCTCGTCATTTTTTTACTGGTGCCCGATAATATTCAAAATTCCGGTACTGCAGTCGCTTTTTGGTTTTTGGTTTTGATAATTTTTGTTTATTTTTTGATTGTTCACTTACAGCACTTAGCGTTGCTTTCTTTTTACGTAGACAGGGAGAACCCGTTCTGGAAGTGGGGGATTAAGGCAAATGTTATCTTGGCCTTGGAAAAACTTCTTTTCTCTGTAACGGCCGTTTTGAGCTTTCTTTTCTTAAGCGCCGGTTTTGTCTTTATTTTCGCTTAGATTGACATTTTCACTAGATTTGGTATAATCTCGTTAAGTTTATAAATTAGCTATAAAAATTATGGGTGCATTAGAAAGTATCTTAGGCGGAGCATCAGATGATCTAGTAAAGCCACTTGAGAGCGCAGAAGACAATAGAGATTCTTTACTTGAAAATTCTGAAGAAACTATTAGAGAGATCGGTGTTCTTTTATTGGATAAAGATAATCCTAAAACAAAAGAGGCGCTTATGAGTGTAAATGAGCCCGTTATTATTTCTTTAATAGCAAAGCTTAGAACAATACAAAATTCGGGTGATCATAGTTCTTCAATTCAAAGTGCTATTGCTAGACTTGTAAAATGTAGAGATGAGATAGACGCCCTAAAGAATTAAATCTTAAACCCAAACCCCCCGCCAAATAGGCGGGGGGTTTGGGTATGGTGGTGTTTGTTTGAAAAAGTCAGAATCCATTTAGGAAGGTGAATGGAGGTGAATGGGGTAGGTGAATGGCATGAATGGGGTCAGCCACCATTTAAGGACTTGGAAACGAAACGTCCAAGTCGTCCAAGTGACAAGTGACTAGCGATATTTGACGGGAAAGACATGGAAATTTTTGGGGAATACTCCCAGTATTCCCGTTGAAACCTTAGTCGGGGCACTGGGATTTGAACCCAGAGTCACACGAACCCGAATCGTGTATGTTACCGTTACACTATGCCCCGACTAATGTTTCAACCCCGAAGAATGTTGAGTATCGTAACAAATATATAATTTATCGCCAATCAAATGAATCAACGCTCCAATTTGCTAAAGTTGCTATGTCTTTGAAATGGTCTTCGCTTTGTAAAACCACAATTACGATATAACCATTTTTACTCGGCCTGCCTGCGCCACAGTCGTGGCAGGCAGGCGCCTCCGTCAGAAGCACTAAGTTTTTCTTGGCCTTAGGGGTCTCGCCGGTTTTACCCCCAATTATTTTAAGGGGAAAAGACGAAAGACGGAGTAAGGCGTTGGTGCTGGTTGCCAAAATACCGTGAGTTCTTGAGACATCACTTGTTTTGTAATCATCTATTCTAGTTTTTTGCAAAATACTAGAATATTTGTTTTGAATGTAGAGAATTAATTTGGCTAAATCATCGGCGTTTGAAATATTACTCTTTTCACCCTCATCCAACCCGCTTTCATTTATATAGTGAGTATCTATCATGCCGATTTCAAAGGATTTGCCGTTCATGAGGTCAATAAACTTTTTCGCATCGTACGAGGAGGCCAGGGCTTCGGCGGCGTCATTGTTGGACTGTATGAGCATTAGGTGAAGCAGAGAGTCAAAATCCCACTCCTCATTTGCTTTGAAAACATTGGAAGACCCTTTGTCGTTGGCGATTGATTCGGTGATTGCAATCGGCTTTTCCTTATCTAGGATTTCTGTTGCCACAAGCGCGGTCATAAGTTTGCTGACACTTGCAATGGGGAGTGGTTCTTTGTGATTTTTGGAAAAAAGGTCTTCTTCGCGTCCATTGCTCTTTGAAACGAAGCGGACCAGGGCGGCCTTAGCCGTGATTTTTGGAATATCATTATCAATCTTTTTTGGGTAATATTCCAAAACTGCCGAGCTTTCTCTAGGTGGCGGCGTCGCTTTCTGGGGTATAAAACTGAAAATTAAAATCAGCGCCAAAAAGCCAATCAACGAAAAAAGCATTACCTTTAGGCCGGTTTTCATAACTTTAGCGCAATATTACACACACTACACGCTAAAAACTACTTGGCAAATAGCCCAAATAAATGTCGGAAAGCCAATTCCAGCCATTACTCATTCCGCCGGTCATAATTATCTTATCTTTAAAAACAACCGCACGATGGTCTTCGCGAGGAATCCAACTACCCACAGTTTCGGTTTGAAGCCAATCGCGCCCGTTTAAACTAAACCAAGTGATACCTTTTCCCTCATTTGTCTTGGCGTCAAGGCCGCTTATTACAAACAAAGCATTTTTTAGTTTCAGCATCACATGACCTTGGCGTCCTTCCATTACAGTATTGGTTGAAATCAAAGTCCAATCTTTGGCATCGGGTGATGTCCAAAGATCGCTAAAACCGATGTCACCTAAGTCCATTCCGCCGTAAAAAATAAATTTATTGTTGAAGTAAGCGACATCATGATCCCAACGCGGACTCCACGGGGCATTTTCCACCAATTTTTGCCAATTATAGCCGTCCTCACTCACCCAAACATCATTAAAAGTCCTGCGAAGTTCATAGTTCACTCCGCCGAATGTATACATTTTGCCTTTGGCAACAATTATTTTATTTCCTTCGCGCGGACCAAATCCCGGTGCTTTATTTTCTTTTTGCCAATTCATTCCATCAACGGATATCCAGATATTTTTGTTATAGCCCTCGGTTGGCCCCCAACCGCCATAAAGAAAAATTTTATCTTTGAATGGAACAATGGACATGGAGCGAAGGGGCGGGAGGTTTGAATGTTCTTTTATGAGCGTCCAATTTTTCCCGTCGGCTGATTTCCAAATGTCATTGTAATACTTGGCTTTTTCATAAACCGGCTTGCCGTTTTGAAAAGTGCCAGTGGCATCAAGCCCGCCAAATAAAAAGAGTTCATTATTCCATTCATATATTTCGTGGGAATCCCGCTTTCCGAAAGGCGCTTGGTCGGTAATTTTTTGCCACTCTAATTTAGAGAAATCGTTACGGCTTAACCCGGCAACGGAGGCCAGGGCGCTTTCTGACTTTATTTCTTCTGCCAGTATTTCGCTTTTAGAAAATTCAAAAATTAAAGCGAAAACAACCAGCGCAAAAAACAAAACGCTTATAGCTGTCTGATGCGGTACCAATGCTTTCATTCGCCCATTCATTTGGGCTACTTTAGCAAAGAGTTCCAAAGTTCGCTAACACTCACCATTACAACAGATATCGGCAAAGTTATAGTGTGATTTAATATACTAAATATGAGCTTAAGCAGTTGGACACATTTTATTGCCACACTTCTCTCGATTGCGGGCTTGGCTGTTTTGGTAACCTTAGCCAGCATAAAAGGCACTGCAATTCACGTTATCTCCTTTTCAATTTTTGGAGCCGCCTTGATTCTCCTGTATTTTGCCAGCACTCTTTACCATTTTCTTTCGCCGCTTCATCCTAAGAAGGATTTGTTCCAAACAATTGACCATTCAATGATATTTGTTCTTATTGCGGGGACTTACACGCCGCTTGCTCTCATAATTCTCACTCCCGCCTGGGGTTGGAGCATGTTCGGTGTCATTTGGGGACTTGCGTTAAGTGGAATTTTTATTAAAATCTTTCGCTTGAAAATAGCCGGTTGGCTATCAACCATATTTTACATCTTGATGGGCTGGCTCATAGTAATAGCGTTTTCGCCTTTGAGTGGGGCGTTATCGCTTGAGGCATTTTTTTGGTTAACTTTAGGCGGAATTTTTTATACGATTGGCACAGTTTTTTTTGGACTAGATAAGGTTTTTCCGAAACAAAGTTGGTGGTCATATCACGACATATTTCATGTTTTTGTAATGCTAGGTAGTGGTAGCCATTTTTGGTTTATGCTTAAGTTTGCGCTATGAGTAAATATTATTTGTTTGCTTGTGGATATGGCATACTTATTGAAATTTAAAAAATGATACAATGTGAAGATGGAAAATGAAGCTCGTTCACATCTTTGGAAAATCGCGTTACTGATTGTGTTGGTTGTTTTTGTTTCTACGGTGATGAGAGGCGATACGCCGGCACAAGCTCCGTCTGGGACAAAAATAGACATTGCGGATATTAGTCAGCCGGTTAATGCCGTGCCACTTCAAATCAGATTGGAGCGTCCGAAAATGGAAAACAAGACAGTTGCGGTGAATCTAAAGGCAACGCAGATTGTTGGCCAATTGGATAACGGCGTGACCTATGAATATTGGACATATAATAACAAGGTGCCCGGCCCATTTATTCGGGTTATGGAAGGGGATACCGTGCAAGTGGAGCTCACTCACGAGCATGCCCATGGCGCCGAGCACGCGGTGGCAGACGAGAATGAACAAACATTTACAATTGAAAGTTTTACTCCTATTGCGTTGGCCGATGAAGATGGGCATATGATGAGCGCGGAGCAAGTGGAACATATGGCGGCGGGACACGGTGAGCACTCAATTGATCTCCATTCTGTTTTGGGCCCGGGAGGTGGCGCGGAAATGACCAGAGTTGGACCGAATGAAACTAAAGTATTTCAATTCAAAGCGATGCGACCCGGCCTTTACATTTATCATTGCGCCAGTCCGCATGTGCCATCTCATATCGCCAATGGAATGTATGGCTTGATTTTGGTTGAGCCAAAAGGTGGGCTACCGATTGTGGACAAAGAATTTTATGTAGTTCAAGGAGAATTTTACACGACCGGTAAATTGGGAGAAAAGGGATTGCAAGGACTTGATAAAGAAAAATTACTAGCGGAAAAACCGGAATATATTGTTTTTAATGGCAAGAAAGGAGCATTGGTAGGTAGCGGCGCTTTGAAAGCGAATGTTGGTGAAAAGGTCAGGATATTTTTTGGCGTATCGGGGCAAATTCCTTCCAATTTCCACATTATAGGAGGAGTGTTGGAAAATCTTTATCCGGAAGGAGATATTATTTCGCCACCGCACAAAAATGTGCAAACAACTTTAGTGCCAGCCGGAGGAGCCACGATGGTTGAATTTACAACGGAAGTTCCCGGCAGATTTCTTTTAGTTGACCACGCCCTAACTCGCGCCATAGACCGCGGCGCCATTGGTGAACTTATAGTGAGTGGCCCCGAACAGCCGGAAATAATCAAGAAGATAAGATAACACCGCAATTGAAAAAGAAAAGGCCGAACCCCACGATGTTCTGTGAAGTTCGGCCTTAGTGTTGCGCCGAGAGAGGTGGCTACGCTTGCGCGAGCTGGAGCCCCTCGACCTTGGCGGGGTCGAGCGTGCTCCCGTTCGGAGGAAAGAGCATGACGGTCTCCCCGACAATGGGCGAGTGGAGGCAGATCCTGCTGTCACCGCAGGTGTCGTGGCCACTCGAGCCGACGTCGGCCACCGAGTAGATCTCGAGGCTGGCCGAATAGTCGAAGCGATCGTCCTTGACCCACTTCCGCGGGAACGGGGGAAACCCCACGCCTTTCGCGAGCCAGGCGAACTTCACCCGGAGCTCGTTGTTCTCGACCGCGATGGTCTTGACTTCGCCGCGGTAGAGGTAACCCTCGTTCTGATTTTGAATCTCCATCTGGCCGCCCGTGAATCGTGCGACCACCGGTGTCGTCAACTGCATGTTTTGCCTCCTTTCGGTTGTGGTGTACAAAATAAGCCGATTAGCTTATTGCCATCTAATTTAGACATTACGCAATAAAAGTCAATAGACAGCAAGTTGTCGCCTGTTTTTAATACCTGATTTCTTTCTTGATGTCCGATGAATAGTTCTCGGCTCTAGTTTTCAATTCATCCATTGAGGCGCCCTAGGCGAACTTATAGTGAGCGGGCCGGAACAGCCGGAAATAATTAAGAAGATAGGATAAATCGGAAAATATTGAATACCGAGTGTTCAATATTTTCACCCCCCCCTCCGTCGCGCCCTCGTTCCGGAAATTTTCCAAACGGCACCGTTCTTTTAAATCAAGCAGTAGTCGCAGGCTCCATTCTAAATAACTTTTGAAAGATGATTAAAGAAAACAAAACGATTGGCAGAGAGATAACCGCATTTTGTGGATTAAGTTGGTTAAAGGCGAACAAAACAACGATGCTCGCAAACCCCAAAACCAAACTCCAAAATACAGCTCGTTGTTTCAATTTCCAATAGAGCGACCCAAAAACTACCGGAAATAGTGCAAGATTCAAACTCGCGAGAGAAAAACCAAGAGCTAAAATGTTTTGATAGAAGATAGCGACAAGAGCGCCCAGAAGAATAAAAACAACCATGAAGAAACGAGTAAGTTTTTTCATTGACTCGTCGGTATATTTTGCGGAATAGTTTTTGAGATCGCGTGTAAAAATAGAAGAAACAACGAAAGTAACAGTGTCCGAAGACGAAAGCGCAACCGCGTAAAGCAAAACCATACCAAGTTCTTTTAGTCCGAACGGAAGCAAATGTGAAAATCCAGTGACTAAAGCGTCTTCGGGAACAATATTTGGAAAAAATTGTTTTGTGGCAAGACCGATAACGCTGATAACAATTCCGAGGATTAGCAATATCAAAGCGGAATATGCCAATCCGCGTTTCAAATTTTTCTCATCTTTTGTTGCAAAAATCCTCTGCCACAAATCGGGGGCAACCATAATCCCGAAACCAGCAAGAATGAGAAAACCGATGATATTGCCAATTCCCAAAGTGCCAAGATTAAATTCCGTAATCGGAATGTTGGTTTTGCCAAACAGAAAGAGCGCAACAGACAAACTCATCACAAACATAATTATCATTTGGAAAAAATCTGTGCGCACCACTGCTTTGAAGCCCGCTAGCAATAAATATGTCAAAATAATTATGCTGCCGATTAAGACAGCCAGAAAATATGGAATAGGAAAAATGGCTGCCAAAACCTTGCCGCTAATTATCAAATTAACTATGAGCAAGAGAAAAAATTGAGACACTAAAAAGAAAGAAAACATAAGGCCATTTTTCTTTCCCAAGATTCTAAAAAAATATTCCGGCATGGAATACACTTTCAGCTCATCGGCTTTCTGCTTTATCTTATAAGCATATCTTCTGACCAGCAAAAAACCGAGTGCGACGCCGACAAAAAGCCATATGGCTGAAAAACCGTAGAGATAAATAAATGCGATATAAATTGACAACGTTCCACCGTCAAAAAAACCGGCGCTCATGGTGGCCGCAACTTGGATACCTTGAACCCGGCGTTCGGCAATCATAAAATCGTCCTCGGTTTCTTTTCTAGAGGAAACAATGCCGATAATTACAACGATTGCTATGTATATAAGAAAAAATAAAATAGAAAGTTCCATAAGTTACAACTGGTGGGGATATTCTAACCTTTGCGCGAACTTTTTATGAACAAAGCAACTGACCGTC
>CAYHJR010000002.1:18223-21677 GCA_964357075.1 uncultured Candidatus Saccharibacteria bacterium | reverse complement strand
CCGCATCAGGTGATTGGTCCGGAACCAAAGCCACATCGGGCAGCGAATCAACCGGAAATTTATTATCAAACAAAACTTATAATTTAAGTTGTACGGGGCCGGGCGGGACGACATCAATTCAATCGGTAACAATAAATGTTAATCCGGCACCAATTGTCCCCACCACCTCAATCAGCGCAGTTAGTACTTCCATTTCTTTTGGCAGCGCCACCACTATCAATTGGTCTTCAACCAATTCCACTTCTTGCACCGCATCAGGTGATTGGTCCGGAACCAAAGCCACATCGGGCAGCGAATCAACCGGTAGTTTAACCGCCGGCAAAACTTACACTTTAACTTGTTCAGGAGTGGGTGGCACAACCGCTCCTCAATCAGCCACGGTTACTGTTGGGGCGGCACCCGCAGTCATTTTAACTTTTTCGGCTAGTAAAACGGCTCTCTCTTACGATGAAAGCACAACGCTTTCCTGGAGTTCAACCAACGCTACAAGTTGCACCGCAACCGGTGATTGGTCCGGAACCAAAGCCACATCGGGGAGCGAATCAACCGGTAGTTTAATCTCCGGCAAAACATATATTTTAACTTGCAATGGAATAAGTTCCTCGGCCACCAAGAGCGTCGCAATATCGGTTGCCTCTCCTCCGGCGCCAACTCTTATTTTAACTTCAGCTCCAACATCCGTTATAAAAGGAAACAGCGCAACCCTAACTTGGAGTTCAAGTAATGCTACAAGTTGTACGGCAACTGGTGCTTGGAGCGGTGTCAAATCGGTTGACGGTTCTCAAAGTACGGGAGCATTAAGTTCAGATTCAACCTTTACTTTAACTTGCATGGGACTTGGCGGAGAAGTTGTAAAATCTGCGACCGTTGGCGTAACTATCCCTGCTCCGCCAACGGTCAGCCTTTCCGTTTCCCCGATTTCAATTTCAAGCGGAGGATTGGCCACGATTTCTTGGAGTTCAAGTAATGCCACCTCTTGTACGGCCTCGGGCGATTGGAGCGGCGCCAAAGCCGTGAGCGGCAGCCAAAGTACCGGTGCCTTAACTTTAAGTAAGACATACACCTTAAATTGTTCGGGGCTAGGCGGCACGGATGGCAAATCTGCAACGGTCACAGTGGTTGGAGTTGATGTGCCGCCTCCGACACCGGCTCCCACCGTTATTTTTGGCGCGAGTCCGACGTCGGTATTATTGGGGAACAGTTCAACTTTGTCTTGGAGTTCAATCAATGCCACCTCTTGTACGGCAACTGGTGCTTGGAGCGGGGCTAAGACAATATCAGGTAGTCAAAATACCGGCACTTTAACTTCAGATAAGATATATGTTTTGACTTGCAGTGGGTTGGGTGGCGATGTTACTAAGTCCGTGAGTGTTAATGTAACAATACCGGTCGCGCCCACTATTTCTTTGAACGTTGACCGCTCTTTAATATTTGTTAAAGAATCCGCTATTTTGACTTGGAGTGTAAGTAATGGGGATTCTTGCATGGCTTCTGGCGATTGGAGCGGCAGTAAAGGTGTATCTGGGAGCGAAAGCACCGGTGCGCTAACTAGAAATTCTAATTTCACCCTAGTTTGCTCCGGCCCCGGAGGAACAATTGGAAAAACAGTAACGGTTTCGGTTAAAGAAAAAACAGTTTCGGTAATCCCTCCCCCGACTTTGAGTTTTTCTGCCGTCAAAACTCTAATTGATAAAGGTAGCTTTACGGATTTAACTTGGAGCGCCATAAACGCCAGTTCTTGTGAGGCCATGGGGGATTGGGGCGGCACTAAAGGCATTTCGGGCAAATTTTCAACAGGCAATTTGAGTTTTTCAAAAAAATATATGTTGATGTGTAGCGGGAGTGGCGGAACAATAACGAAGACAGTGGACGTTAGCGTTAAGGGAGAGACAGTTGTGCCACCTCTAACTCCGACTGTAAAACCCGCACCTACTCCAAAGATAGAAAGTCTTTCACCAACAATGATATTCGTTGCCAGCAAAGGTTTGGTTTCTCCGGGTGAAAAAGTTCAATTTTCCTGGAGCTCGGCTAATGCCAACAAGTGTAGCGCCTCCGGCGCTTGGAGTGGTTCCAAAGGAACATCGGGCAATACAATCATACAAATTTGGAAGTCCGGGGTTTACACTTTAGCCTGTTCCGGTTTGGGAGGAGAAGCTTCGAGAACTCTTGCCGTTTTAATAGAGTCGGAAAAACCTGCCGCTCCTATCACTGATAAAAAAGTTATTCAACCGATTGCGCCGACTGTAAAACAAACTCCGGGGGGAATTGTTGAGGTCGCAAATAGCGGGGTAAATAACATCGTTTCACCGCCCACGATTAATTTAATGGCCAGTCCGATAATAGCTTTCAATAATCAGGCGAATATTGAGTGGTCAGTGGCGAATGCCGTAAAATGTTTTGCTTCCGGCAATTGGCAAGGGGAAAAAGATTTAAGCGGCGAAGAAAAAACATCTCCCTTGCAGGAGGATGCCGCTTACACTTTGCATTGCGAGGGGGATGGCGGTGAAGCCTCAAGAACAATTGAAATAATAGTCACCAAAGAGGAACCCAAAGTCGGTAAAATAATAAATGAATTTTTCCAAAACACGCTGGACTCAATATCAAAAATATTTTCTTTTAAGAAAAATAAAGTAAAACCGATTGAGGAAACGCCGGCGGAAACCGTCCCGACGGTTGAAATAGAAGAGACGATGGAAAGCGGGCCTCCTGCGGACGCTATTTCCGGAAATGGGAATCCGCAAATAGTTCTATTTATAACGCCTATTGTAAAAAGCGGAACAGCCGCGAATGTTGAATGGGAAACAGCCAATGTAGATTCTTGCGTGGCCAAGGGCGCCTGGAGTGGCGGAAAACAAACCGAGGGGAAAGAATTAACAGCCGACCTTTATGAAGACGCGACGTATGCGCTGGAGTGTTCCGGTAAAAACGGCACAACGACAAGTTCGGTCACGACGGTTGTTTATAGCGCGGAAGACAATGTTGCGAAAAAGTTTGCCGAGAATATTTCCGAAAGTTTCAATCAGCTGAAATCGGTTTTTCTAGACCTCTTCAAATAGATAAGTGCGGCATTGAAAAAGAAAATACTGGTGTTATAGTAAGCACAAATGGATCCTGTAGTAGAAAATGGCATGAGAAGCAGGGGGTAAATGTAAAATAAAATGGAAAGGTCAATTATAGGAAAACTAATATCAAATTTGTCATTCTGCTTCTAGAAGAAGCAATGCCATTTTTCACTACGGGATGGAAATTAAAGGTCAAACGCTTCATATTGCCTCGGGCTCAATCATCCGGGTCCTTTTGTTTTTGGTGTTGTTTTGGCTTCTTTTTTACTTGCGCGATTTGGTTTTGGTCATTTTGACGGCTATAGTCATATCCTCTTCAATTGAGCCGGCCATAAAGTGGTTTGGCAAACATCGTTTGCCTAGGGTTTTGGCGGTTATGACAATTTATCTTT
>CAYHJR010000002.1:5703-18123 GCA_964357075.1 uncultured Candidatus Saccharibacteria bacterium | reverse complement strand
TGGTTTGGCAAACATCGTTTGCCTAGGGTTTTGGCGGTTATGACAATTTATCTTTTGATAGGTCTTTTTCTTGTCGGCACGGTTTATTTTTTGGTTCCGCCGCTTTTAAATGAATCGGTTGGGCTACTTGAAAGATTGCCAAGCGAGCTTAGGGATTTCAATTTAATGGGTTTCACCAAAGAGTCGGGTCTCCTGGCTGTTGACAGCGGGGTTCAATTTGTCAAGAATATTCCAATTTCTGACGCTTTTTCAAATACCAAAGAAATTATTAGTAATATTTCAGGAAATTTTTTCAAAACAACCGGGGTGGTTTTTGGCGGCCTTTTTAGTTTTGTTTTGATAACGGTTTTATCTTTCTATTTTGCCCTGCAGGAAACCGGCATTGATGATTTTTTGCGAATCATTAGCCCAGTCAAACATCAGGATTACGTGGTTGATTTGTGGAAGAGGTCGCAAGCCAAAATCGGACTTTGGATGCAGGGGCAACTTTTACTCGGAGTCATAGTCGGTGTTTTGGTTTATCTGGGATTAACTATTTTGGGCGTGCCATACGCTTTTCTTTTGGCGATTTTAGCGGCCGCCTTTGAATTGATTCCTCTTTTTGGACCGATTATAGCGGCGGTGCCGGCGGTTGTTTTGGGATTTGTTGATGGAGGCCTTTCTCTTGGAATATTTGTAATCGGTTTATTTGTGATTATTCAGCAATTTGAAAATCACTTAATATATCCTTTAGTTGTTAGAAAAGTTGTCGGCATTTCACCAATTTTGGTTATCATCGCTTTAATCGTTGGGGCGAAGCTGGCCGGCTTTTTGGGAATAATTATCTCGGTTCCGGTCTCGGCCGCGCTTAAAGAATTGGTGGATGACATTCAGCGCAAAAAAGAATTGGAAAAGAAAAGTTTAGCAGGCGAATCGATGTAATTTTTAAGGATGAATAGAAAATCATTTTTTATTTCCACGTCTATTCCCTATGTCAACGCCAAACCGCATTTGGGACACGCGCTTGAATTTGTGGAAACGGATATAATCGCCCGCTATAATCGCCTTATTGGCAAGGATGTGTATTTTTTGAGTGGCACAGATGACAATGCTTCCAAAAATGTGGAGGTTGCGGAGAAAGAAGGTGTGCCAATAGAAAAATTTGTTGAAACACAGGCAAAATATTTCAAAAAGCTTTTAGCTGACTTGAATTGTTCCAACGACGATTTTATACAAACGGGTATTGAAAGAAGGCATAAAGATGGAACCCAAAAATTGTGGAGCTCCTGCAAGAAGGAAGATATTTACAAAAAAAGTTACAAAGGATTGTATTGTCTTGGTTGCGAGGAATTTAAAACTGAAAAAGATGTTGTAAATGGAGAATGCCCGCTTCACTCCGGTAAAAAATTACAAGAAATTGAAGAAGAAAATTATTTTTTCAAACTCTCCAATTATCAGGACAAGCTTCTGAAACTGATAGAAAGTAATGATTTAAAAATTATTCCCGAAACTAGACGCAACGAGATTTTGAGTTTTATAAAGGGAGGTCTCCAAGATTTCAGCATTTCTCGTTCTAAAGAAAGGGTAAAAAATTGGGGGATACCCGTGCCGGGAGATGAAAATCAAATAATTTATGTTTGGTTTGACGCGCTCTCAAATTATATAAATGCTTTAGGTTATGCTGAAAACAGCGGGCAATTTCAGAAATTTTGGAATGAAGGAGAGGTGATACATTTGATAGGGAAAGACATAAGCCGTTTCCACGCCATTTATTGGCCGGCAATGCTTCTCTCTGCGGGAGTAAAAACACCGGACATTGTTTTGGTGCACGGCTTTATTACAAGCGGGGGACAAAAAATGTCCAAAACAATAGGGAACGTAATTGACCCGTATGATTTGATAAATGAATACGGAGCAGAAGCCACACGCTATATTTTAGCCCGCCACGTCTCTATTTTTGAGGACAGCGATTTGACCAAGGAAGCAATCAAGGAATATTACAATGCAGGTTTAGCAAATGGGTTAGGTAATTTGGTTTCTCGTATTATGAAGATGGCAGTTAGCAATGGAGTTGAACTTACTCCTGAAGAAAAGAAAATCACATATTACGGTGATAGTAATCCAGTTGATGATTTACTTGAAAAATTTTATATTGCACAAAAAATGGATGACATTTGGTTAAATGTCACACATATTGATAGGGCTATACAGAGAACTGAACCATTTAAGAAAATTAAGATAAATCCAGAAGAAGCAAAAAAAGATATTCACACAGAATTGGTACACCTTCTAGGTGTTGCTTTAGCTCTCGAACCATTTATGCCAGAAACAGCAAAGGAAATCGAAAGTCTGATTAAAGAAAACAAAATGCCAGAAGCGTCGCTTTTCCCACGTAAAGATTAAGAAATAAAAAAGCGCGGTTTTGCAACCGCGCGTATCAAATGGTTATGCCACTTTCCGTTTGAGGATCCGTCGGCAATAAAGCTCGGAGCCGAGCGTTGCCGTGTGGAAACTGCGATTTACGCCCATTTCCACAAGCATCTTGTCGTGGACCTTGCGACGGGTGACGAAAAACTCGCAATCTGGGAGACACTTTTTCGAATTTTCTCCAACAAGGACGTCATCCGGAATTCGGAAGTCGATGTCTTTGTCGTGGAATTGGACACGGTCAATCCATTTTCCATTGCGGTCTTGTTGCTGGCTTTCAATTTGCTGTGCATTTACCACAAAGCCGTCGTAACCCCATACTGCAGATAGTCCTCCCATCGCTCGACCTATCATCAGGCCGTAGGAAATTGAGCTTGGGTAATGAGTACGAACTACTCTGATGACGAGTCGTCCCGGAAGAAGTTCCTTTTCCAGCCGTTCGAGGACTTCGAATCTTGCTCCGTCAGGTAATGACTTCTTGCCGACCATTTCATCGAAATCCCTCTTGATTAAGGGAAGTCTTTCGGCAAATGGTTTGTATCCGAACGTAGAAATTCTCACGACATACCTCCGGTGGAAAAGGTTGGACTTCGGTCTAAACGCACAATATACTTCGGCTATGTAGCTGTCAATTATAGGTTTAATTCATAAATTTTAATTAATAAATCATGGACCTTAAGTACATTGATGCGCATGCGCATATTCACTCGAAAGAGTTTGATATTGATAGGGGGGAAGTAATTATGAGAATGAAAGAAAGCGAAATGGGTTGTATTACGGTTGGGACTTCACTAGAAGACTCAAAAAAGGCAGTTGAGTTGGCAGAAAATCAGGAAAATGTTTGGGCCACAATTGGGGTACACCCAACTGATACGGATGAAACTTATAATGATGTTGAATTTGAAGAATTAGTAAAAAATAAAAAAGTTGTGGCAATAGGGGAATGCGGGCTGGATTACTTTAGGGTAAAGGGTGTAGGGGATAGGGTAGAGGAAGAAAAAGAAAGACAAAAAGGAAATTTCATAAGGCAAATTGAGTTTGCACTGAAACACGAGAAATCATTGATGATTCATTGCCGTCCGTCTCTTGGCACAAATGATGCCCACGAAGTTATGATAGAAATTCTTTCTTCGTATTTCCCTAAACCCTCTACCCTAGACCCCGAACCCTTTTTCGGAAACATCCATTTTTTCACAGGCACAAAGGAAATTGCCGAAAGGTATTTCAATTTAGGTTTTAGCGTCTCAATTTCGGGAGTTGTAACGTTTGCCGAAGACGTTGCTGAAGTAGTTAAAAATTTGCCAACAGAGAGGATTTTGGCCGAGACGGATTGTCCCTATGCGGCGCCTGTACCACACCGAGGGAAGCGCAATGAGCCGATATATGTCGTTGACACGATGCGAAAAATTGCCGAACTCAAAGATTTGCAGTTTGAAAAACTGGCAGAACAACTCCTTGAAAACACTAAATCTGCTTTTGGGATTTAGTTGCGCCTTATTTGGTATTGTGTTAGTTTTACCCCCACGCGTGTTCAATAATCTCGCTTGCTTTGGGCGTTAACAAAGTGATAGAAACTATTAAAATTAGTAATTTAGTCGTCCTTCAAAATGGTCCAAAAAGAATCAAAAGAATCGCAAAATAAAGAAAATGACGAGAAAGAGAATCGGCTCTATGAGCTTGGCTTTCATATACTCGCGACTTTGTCTGAAGAAGAAGCGTTGAGTAAGTATAAAGATACTAGTGTCTTCATAGAAAAAAACGGAGGGGAAATAAAATTGTCCCAAAATCCGCAACCGCGCGCTTTGGCTTATGAAATAACCAGAAAAGGCGCTGGCAAAAAAGAGCTTTTCAATTCCAGTTTTTTTGGAAGCATTATCTTTGAAATTGAGTCATCAAAAATTGAGGAACTTCAAAAAGGAATTAAGAAATTTGACTTTGTCTTGCGTTTCCTCCTGATTGAGGTTCCTAAAGAAGTGCTTTCGCCAAAAGAACGGCACATTCCTCAAAGCCATCGAGAAGAAGTTAAAAGGGCGACGGAGAAGAAGGATTCCCCAATTGATGAGGCCACAATTGACAAGGCGATTGAAGAATTGGTGGTAGAATAAAGTACAAATCAACGAATGGCCACGAATGAAACGAATATTAATTATTTGCAAAGAGCTGGCCGTATTGTATTATTTGTATCATTCGGCTACCGCAGGGGCAAGAATTCGTAATAATTCGTATCATGTATATAAACAAAGCCCTAATTTACGGCAATTTAACGCGAGACCCAGAAATGCGGGCACTTCCTTCGGGTATGCAAGTGACGACTTTCAGCGTGGCTACCAACCGCGTTTGGAAAAACAAAGAAGGGATGAAGCAGGAAAGTGTTGATTATCACAATGTTGTTGTTTTCGGCCGTCAAGCCGAGACCGTCGCGCAGTATCTTAAAAAGGGTAGTGGCGCTTTTGTTGAAGGCAGAATGCAAACGCGCAGTTGGGACGCGGCGGATGGCACGAAAAAATATCGCACCGAGATTGTGGCAGACAGAGTTCAGTTTGGTCCTAGGACTGGCGGAGGAGGATACTCGAAAGGAGATAGTGAATCGCAAGCGACCCCGAAAGGAAAACAAGACCTGCCTACACAGGCGGGAGATGAGGGAAGTGCCATCGATTATCCAGAAGAAGAAATTAATCCGGAAGATATACCCTTCTAGCTTCCATCTGTCATCTGTTAGTTTCTAGGGAAGAAAAAATTATTAGATTATATTAAGCTGAAAGCCGGAAGTTGACAGCTAAAAGCTAGTTTATGAACAAACAGTGTTACTTTTCACAAAATAATATAAAGTACGTTGATTATAAAGATACCGAAACTTTAAAAAAGTTTCTTAATCCTCATGCCAGAATGATGTCAGGCAAACGCACGGGCGTCTCCGCTAAAATGCAGAGGCAACTGGCAACAGCCATAAAGCGCGCTCGCTTTATGGCGCTTTTACCGTATGTTGCAAGATAACCAAGCAATCATTAAAAAATAGTAATTAAAATTAATAATGAAACCTGAAACCTCGCCCTCTCTCTCATACGAAGAGCTTAAAAAACACCTCCCCGTCCCTAATAAAAACGAAGGTGATGCTAATTCGAGTTATCAGCCGACGGAGCGTCTCCTATCTTTTTATAATGACATTAATTCTCTAGAAGATACTACTCAACAAGTCGAGTTGGCTGGCATATATGATAAGCAGGCAGGGGAATTGTGGGAAAATTTAATAGAGGAAGTTCACAGCAGACCTAATAATAACCCAAATTTTATTCCTAGCCAGTTTCTGTTGGCAGTTAGAGATAGCGTTCAAAAATACAACTTTTTCTCTGAAGAGGTCAGGGATAGGCTTCTCGGTAAGATTTCAGAGAAAGAAAAAAATAGTTAATCCAAGCAAAAAATCCGCCCCGTGAGATGGAGGTTTCACCTATCTCACGGGGCGGATTTTTGTTTAATTCTTTTCTCCTCTTCCCACGTATTCGCCACTTGTGGTGTTTACCACTACAACATCCCCTTCGTTTATAAAAAGAGGAGTTGTAACAACAAGTCCATTTTCAAGCACCACATCTTTCATAGCGCCTTGGGCGCTATTTCCTTTGACAGCCGGCGGCGCTTCTTTCACTTTGTAGTCAATTTTAATGGGGAGTTTAACGCCGATAATTTCTCCCTCATCATCCCCATCTTTGCTAAACACGAGCGCGTCTATCAAAATATTACTTTTTAAAAATTTTGTTTGCTCCCCAATTACATTTTCCGACAAGTTAAAACGCTTTGACGGGTCACTAACTTCGCAGAAAACAAATTCACCCTTGTTGGCATAAACAAATTTTATTGGCTTTTTTTCCAAATCGGCTTCCTCGGCTTTATCGGCGGCGTGGAAAGAAACGCTAATGACGCGTCCGGAAATCAAATTGCGGAGTTTGGTTTGATTTTGAGGTTTTCTCATTTGGGTGCGCGCCACATGAGAATCAATGACTTCATACGGCTCATCGTTATAAACGATGTATTTCCCCGGCTTTATTTCGTTGTATTGCAGTATTGCCATAAATAAAATGCTGCCAATTGTGGCAACGAAAGAAATATTAACATACTAAAAACATATTTCAAGTAACTTTGATCATTTTTTAAATGTTGCAGAAAGTGTCAAAGGTCGGTAGAGTAGCCATGAAACATGGAGCTTGGAGCATGGAACGTAGAAGGTCTATGCCCCATGTTCTACGTTCTAGGTTTTATTGAGATGGCATTACTTGAAACAGAAACAAATTTAGAAGAAAGCGAGATTTCAGACGAAGAACTTTTTAAGCGGTGTCTGAAACATCCGTCCATTTTCGCGCTGATTCTGGACAGATACAGTCAAGCTTTTTTGAGAAAAGCCAAAAGCGTCATGAAAACGGACGAAGGCGCGGAGGATGTGGTGCAAGAAACTTTCACTAAAATTTATTTGAAAGGCAACAGTTTTGTGTCCCGTGGGAATGGCTCATTCAAGTCCTGGGCTTATCGTGTCTTAATGAACACCGCTTTTAAACATTACCAAAAACAAAAACAGGGAGGAATTGTAGAATTTAGCGAAGAATTTGCCGAGATTTTCCCCGACATTAAGGAATTGGATTCACAAGAAAACAAGGTCTTGGCGGATTATGTTTCTTCTGTTTTAGTCAGAATGCCGAATCATTTCGCCTCAATTCTTTCCAAGTTTTTCCTAGAGGGGAAATCGCAGGAAGAAATCGCCAAAGAAGAAGGAATAACGGTTGGCTCCGTTAAGACGAGGGTGTATCGTGCCAAGGAGGCCTTTCGTGACGTTTTGAATAATAATGGAGTAGTATAAGTATTATGAAATCATCGGAACAATTGAAAAGGGAAATAATGGGTAGAGTTTATATGGGATACGTCTTACGCCTTGTTTGGAGTTTTGCCACTTTGCGCCTCGCGGTCATTTTGGGTTCCGTGGTTGGTATTGTGAGCTCGGTTTCAATTAGGCACGTATTGCAAAATATGCCAAGTCCGACCAATGTTCCGGCGGCGTATAATTTTATGAGCTCGGCCGTTTTAAACACCGAACTAGCTGTCCAGCTTTCACTGATGGCGATTATTGTTATTGGACTTTTTACGATTGTGCAAATGGTACGAAATCGTCGCGCGGACGGAAGGGTTTACGCCTAAAATTTTACAATGCAAAATCCTTATTCTAATGTTCTTAAGAACATTAGAATAAGGATTTTAGATTATTTTGTTTGAGCTTCCCCAACTTGTTTTTGACGCGTCTTAAGATACCTCTTTAAATTTGGCTTGTATGAGTTTTGTGAGCTCGTTTTCTATTTTTGTATTTTCCTTGAGGAAAGTGCGGGCGGCATCGTATCCTCGGCCCAAGGCGGTTTCCCCATATTTGTACGAGGAGCCGGATTTTTGAATAATGTTGTATTTTTCGCCAAGGGCGAGCAGTTCACCTTGCTTGGAAATTCCTTCGCCATAGAGAAGGTCAAATTCAGTTTGCTTAAATGGCGCGGCTACTTTGTTTTTGACAACTTTTACGCGCACGCGTCCGCCCACGGTTTCTTCTCCTTTTTTAATTTGGGCAATGCGGCGAATGTCCAAGCGAACCGAAGAATAAAATTTGAGCGCTTTGCCGCCCGGCGTTGTTTCGGGATTGCCAAACATTACACCAATTTGCATTCTGATTTGATTTATAAAAATAACAATTGTCTTACTTCGCGCGACAATGGCTGTCATTTTGCGCAAGGCCTGCGACATTAAGCGGGCTTGTTTGCCGACATGATGCGCGCCCATGTCCCCCTCAATTTCATCTTTTGGGGTTAGAGCCGCCACGGAGTCAATTACCACAACATCAATTTTTCCGGAGCGAATCAAACTTTCGGCAATTTCCAGTCCTTGTTCGCCGGTATCCGGCTGGGAAATTAAAAGCTCGTCAATTTTGACGCCGAGTTTTTTAGAATACTCCGGGTCCATAGCGTGTTCGGCGTCAATGTAAGCGCAAATGCCATCTTTTTTTTGCGCTTCCGCCACTACGTGAAGGGCCAATGTTGTTTTGCCGGATGATTCGGGGCCAAAAATTTCAACTACTCTTCCGCGGGGGAGTCCGCCGATGCCAAGCGCATCGTCTAGCCCGATTGAGCCGGTTGAAATCGCGGCAATGCCCACTTTGGGTTTTTCGCCCAGTTTCATTATAGAGTCATCACCGAATTTACTTTTTATGGAAGCGATAGTGCTTTCAATCGCCCTGTTATCCCTTACGTCTTTTCCGTCTTCGTCTATATTCGCCTTGGCTTTTTTCTTCTGCATCCCATTAGAAAATTAAACTTATAAAATTAATCAGTTGTTCTGATTTTATACCTTCGCTCCCAACTTACTATTTTTATTTTGACCTTGCCGATTTTCTAACGGGACAAGTTCCATTAAAAATTAAGCAGTTATTAAATTGTATCGTGTTTTTTGTATCTAAAATAGGGTTGATTTTTAGCTTTTTTGTTTTCTAGAAAAGTTGAAACCCCCCGAAGCGGTGCTTCGGGGGGCGGGTTTACGACCGTCATTCCCGGCCACATCTGGTCGCGGGACGACGGTAATCTATTTTGGGCTGATTAGGCCCTGAAACTTGCGCCGGCGGAATGTCCGAAGGGCCATGTCATCGCCGGCAGATCGCCTGGTCGGCGGCGGGCCCGGTTACTTGTTCTTGGCGCCGGCGCCGATCACGTACTTGCCGAAGTTGAAGTTGTTGCCACCGCCGGCCTGGCCGATCTGGCCGACGCCTGCCGCGGTACTCGTCATGGAAAAGTTATTCATCCTCAGGCCCAGCGGGCCCGCATTGTCGCACATGTTGCGCCTCCTTTACCCTCGTGAGAGGGCGATTACCACCGGCCAAGATTGGCTGATGGGACTACTGTGGGAGATACTAGCAAAAACCCACTTCCTTGTCAAGTCCTTATTTATGTTGTGTAAAAATAGGGCATTTTTCCCCATAAGTCACTTTGCTTGTGTTTGGTTTATATCGCGGAGCCCCCCGTTTCTGCCTTAGGCAGAAACGGGGGGACTTGTTTTCCCTCTTAACGTTACAAGTTACATGTTTTGCGTTACAGGTTTTTTTATTGATAAACAAGTTCCAATCTTTTTTCAACTTTGCGATTAAAGCGATCGGTCGCTTTCAAAGAAATAATATTATAGCCGTATTGAAGTAAAAGTTCTTCGGAAATTTTGCCAGTTTCATCAACGTAAATTTGCCGGTCGTTTAGGGTGATAAAAGAAACCCGCTTGGCCACGCCGTCAACATGAAGCAGGGAAGAAGAAAGGGTGGCGCCATTTTGAGGAGAAGTTATTACAATACTTGGACCCGCCAGAAATTCTTTGGATTGAAAAAAAATTAAGACGAGAAGCGCCAGTGATAATATGGAAACGCCGTTTATAATCAATATTTTTTTGAAATTAAACCCGCTCATCTTGTTTGATGAATACTTTAAGATTTCACACGCTCGCGTCGCGGCGACGCGAACGGGTGAAATTGAATTAAATTGGATTTTTAAATTCGCCTTCCTCCATTATTTCTTCCGCTTCTCCCATTCCCTCGTCCTTTATCAAAACGTCTCGTGGCTTTGCGCCATCGGACGGACCGATTATACCTCTTTCTTCCAGCATATCCATTAATCGCGCGGCGCGTGCGTAACCAACCCGCAGTCGTCTTTGCAAATACGAGGTTGAGGCCTTGCCGGCTTTCATGATAATTTCGCGCGCTTCTTCGTACAAGTCATCATCAACGTCGGAATCTCCGTCTTCCAAGATGCTGGTAAATAATCCGCCCGAGCCGTTATCTCCCTGTCCATTCAAATTTATTTCGTTCGGCGCGAAATTTTCTCCGGCTTTGATAATGTGTTTGACCACTTTTTTCAATTCGTTTTCGGTAATGAAAGGGGATTGCACTCTTTGCGGTTGAGACATTTCGGCCGAAAGGTAAAGCATATCTCCCGCCCCCAATAATTTTTCAGCGCCTCCCATGTCGAGAATGGTGCGTGAATCAATTTGGGAAGCGACCTGAAGCGCGATGCGCGCCGGCACATTGGCCTTAATTAAGCCGGTAATGACATTTACAGAAGGCCTCTGGGTTGAAAGTATCAAATGAATGCCGACAGCCCGGCTCATTTGCGCCAAGCGCACTATGGCCGCCTCAAGCTCTCTGGGGAAAGTGGCCATAATGTCCGCCAATTCATCAATGACGATGCAAATAAACGGCATCATTTCCGGAAGTGGCGCTTCGTCTTTTTCCCCTTTTCGCTTAACTTTATCCAAGGCCGGGGCGAGGACATTTTTGTGATAGGAATCAATGTCGCGCACTTTTTCGGTTTCCAATATGTCGTAGCGCCTCTCCATTTCTTTGGCCGCCCAGCGCAAGGAAGCAATAGCTTTTTTGGCATCGGTTATGACGGGATTTAATAAATGGGGAATGCCATTGTATAAAGTCAGTTCAACACGCTTGGGATCAATCATTATGAGGCGCAAATTTTCCGGTGAATTTCTGAATAATAGGGAAGTAATAATGCTGTGAATCATGACCGATTTGCCGCTCCCGGTCGCGCCCGCAATCAAAAGGTGGGGCATTTTACCCAAATTTCCAAAATAAGATTTTCCGGTAATGCCGCGACCCAAAGAAATTAAAAGCGGCTTGTCCGATTGCTGATACTCCGCGCTTCCCAAAAGGGAACCCAAACCGACAATTGATTTGGTGGCATTCGGCACTTCAATTCCGACCAAAGATTTTCCGGGAATGGGGGCTTCAATGCGCACGGGGTGCGCCGCCAGCGCCAATTCCAAGTTTTGCTGAAGCGCCACAATTTTTTGCAGACGCACACCCTCGGCCGGCTTAATGGCATATCGGGTAACGGATGAGCCGATTGAAATCTCATCCATTTCAACGGCAATGCCGAAATTCTGCAGAGTCCTTTTGATAATGTTGGCGTTTGCTTTAATGTCGCCGACCCCGGGTTTGCCCCTGTCATTTTCAAGAATTGATAAGGATGGCGGCGTGTACTCTTCGTTTTGGAAAGGAAAAAGTGGCGCGCCTTTTTGGGGAGACAATTTGTCTTTTTCCGCCAAACTTCCTTCAATTTCAATTTCATCAAAGTCACTCGCTTCTTTGGAAGAAGGACTGGTTTCCTCCGATTTTAATTCGGGAGTTGATTTTTTTAATAAATTATCATTCGCCAAAATGGCGCTTTCCGCAATTTTATCGATTGATGGCGAAGACGTTTCTTTTTTCTTAACGAGGGACTCTTTGAAAGAGACGAACCACCCGACAATAATTTTTTTCAGTAGAAATAAAGGAGAGAGAAGCGGAAATTCAAACAGAATCAAAAGCGAAATAAAGAGAAAGGCAAAACTGATTATGATAGAGCCGTATAAATCAAAAAGAGAAAGAAGAAAGGATGCGACCGAGACGCCTATAATGCCGCTTGCTTCTTTGTTGAATATGGCGAGCAAAACGATTGATGACAGGAAAAACAAAATGCCGCCAAAAAATCTATGACCGGGGTGGTCATCGCTGTCGCTGTCTTTTAACAGAGAGGCGGAAATAATTAACGATAAAAGAGGCAGAATAAAATAACCAATACCCAAAAGATATTCCAATATTTTGTAGAAATCATTTCCGATAACTCCGGCCTTTTCAAACCCGGCTAAAAGTAAGAGAAGGGAAAGCGCGAAAAATATGATGGCGCCTATGCCCCGGCGCAGTTCGCTTTTTAGTCCCCGCAGGAAAACAATGTCCAATATTTTTTTTACCGGCCCTGACAGCTTTCTTCCGTTTTTCTTTTCACTCATATACAGCGCTAATATTATCACGCCCACTTGCTGTCCTGTAGCCCGATACCTGTAACCTATATCCTTTTAAAAATACAATATATATAACTTCAAATTATTCTCAGGTTACGGGTTACGGGCTACAGGTTACGGGCTACAGGTTACGGGCTACAGGCTACAGGCTACAGGCTACAGGTTACA
>CAYHJR010000002.1:0-5693 GCA_964357075.1 uncultured Candidatus Saccharibacteria bacterium | reverse complement strand
CTGTAACCCGATACCTGTAACCCGATACCTGTAACCAGATACCTGTAACCCGATACCTGTTATTCTCGGGCTACATGCTTACAGGTTACGGGTTACATGCTACAGGTTACATGCTACATGTCACAGGTTACAGGATATAAAAAGACATATAAGTCAATTGTCTTTACAGACATTAGTTCTATAATTATTCGCATTAAAGTACTTAAAGACAAAAGACAAGAATCTTAAATTTTTAAGGACGATTTTTTAAAATAAGTTTGTTTGACTTTTATAGGGGGTGGGTATATAAGACAAAATATATAAGACATAATATGACTGGCGCTATAGAGGAAATAGGTGGCGGAATAGACACAATAGCTTCTTTTGAAAAGGACAGAGTTTTTCTTTTTTGCCATAAAAAGACAAAAAAGCTTTTAAAGGCGGTGGCTGTTTTGCTCAAAGACAAAAACGAGGACTTGGCCGTCAAAGAGACAATTAGGGAAGCTCTTTGCCTTGTTGATGAAGTGAATGTCTTTTTTATGGAGGGAGATGAAATTTGCCGAAAAAGGGCGCTTAGGTCCATTCTTTCCCTTTTTACTTTTCTTGAAACTATTGCCGCAATTGAGGTTGTATCAAAAAATAACGCTTCAATTTTAATCTCGGAATACAGCAAGCTGGCCGATGTTCTGTCCGGGGCAAAGCCACATATAAGCGTAAACGCGGAAGCCGATTTAGAGACAAATAATTTTTCTCTTGATGGTTTGGAAGTTGAGGTGGAAAAAACAAGACAAGAGAGCGCCGATATAGGACAGATAAAAGACAGTATAAAGGACTTGTATTTGCCGCAAAGCAAGGTTTTGCATAAAAGCCAGATTGGCAAAATAGATAATAAAAGTTATCAAGCAGTAATTTTGAACAGGCAGGAAAAATTAAAAAAACAAGAAACAAAGGCCAATTTTCCCTATAAGACAAAATCGGTTGGTTCTGCCGGCAAAAGCGGTTCGGATTTTTCGGACAGGGCGAAATCGATTATGGCAATAATCAAAGAAAATAAATCTGTCACCATAAAAGACATTTCACGCATTGTTAAGGACGTGAGCGAAAAGACAATACAAAGGGAGCTTTTGAGCATGGTAAGTTCCGGGGCTCTGAAAAAGGAGGGGGAGCGCCGCTGGAGTCGTTATTCTTTGCGCTAGAAGACCTTTAGAAGACCTGTAGTCCAAAACCTGTAGCCCAAACGAAGAGGAAAAATAATTTAAAGTTATTCCAATGGTATTTGGGTGTTTGGTATTTTTTAAAGGTTACAGGTTATAGGTATCGGGTTACAGGTATCGCTACGGGCTATAGGTTTTGGGCTGTCAAATTGACTTCCGGGTCTATAAATGCGAATATTGCTCTCGTGGATTACCCTGTAAATTAAGGCGAATTAAGCCGTGAACCCCCATGAGTGCATAGGGGATTTTGGCTTTTTAGCGTTAAAAGCGGTTATCCACAAAGTTGCTTTTGCGGCAACCCGGAGGAAAACATATAATTCTCCTTATAGGTTTAGGTCAGCCATTTTTTGGTTGTTACCCTAAACCCATACTCCAGAAAGGAAGGAGAGTTTTCAGCAAAGTAGAGGACCTTGAAAATTTAATACTGGGAGCCCAAAAAACGGCTCCGGAAAAAATACGGAAATTCCTTGTTCTTAACCCGAACAAACTTTTAAGTTTGTTTTAGGGTTCCGGTTGCTTACGACGGAATGACCCCTTAAAATCTTGTTAGCTAATTCATACGCCCCGTGTCGAAAACTAAGGGAAGTATGAAATGGTTAAATTTCTTGTTTTGAATAATTTCAGAAATTATTTGTGATAAGATTAAACCCGAGAAAATTTATTTGCCTCATGGCAAAAAATTTAACGGGCAAGCGCGAATGTTTCCGGTCGTCGAACCCGGATTCATTAAAAAACGCGTGTGGAAAATAAAAGTAATTTTTTGCCCTAAACTCGATACAAATAAGATTTGTTTCTAGGGTCGGGCGAACAAATCCTCTGGATTTGTTTTAGCCCTCGTTATTAGCTATTACTAATTAAGTGGTTGAAAAGTTACTTAATCAATTAAGAAAATTAAATATGAGTTTATTAAAATCAAAAAAACTTTTGAGCGGCGTTGCATCGGTTGCAATCGGCCTCTCAATGGTAGTTGCGTTTGCAACTCCGGCTTCTGCGGCTTTGACCACAGGCCAAGTTGACAGCATCATCTCCCTTCTTCAATCGTTCGGAGCTGACACTTCAACAATTGCAAATGTAAGAGCTTCCTTGACTGGTGGCACTCCGGTTTCAACTGGTGGTTCCACTTCAAGCGGCTACACGTTTACTAAAGACCTCACTGTCGGTTCAACGGGAACCGATGTGCAAATGCTTCAAAAATTCTTGAATGCCAATGGCGCTCAAGTTTCTGCAAGCGGAGCCGGTTCTCCTGGCAGTGAATCAACTTACTTCGGTAATGCAACCAAGGCGGCCGTGGCAAAGTGGCAAGCAATGAAGGGGATTACCCCCTCCGCTGGCTACTTCGGTCCTAAGACCCGAGCTATGGTTAACGGAACAGGTGGCACCACAACTGGTGGCACCACGACCGTTCCTTCAGGAACTGGTCTCAATGTTTCAGCCGCAGCTCAACCTTCTGCCTCTTTGGCACCACAAAGTACTTCACGCATTCCTTTCACCAAAGTTACACTCACCGCTTCAAATGATGGTGATGTCTTGGTAAATGGAGTTACGGTGGAGAGAACTGGTCTTGCCGCTGACGCTGCGTTTTCTGGAATCGTCCTTTTGGATGAAAGCGGTCTCCAGATTGGTATCGCTAAGACCTTGAATTCAAATCACCAAACAACCGTTGGTGACCCATTCACAGTTAAAGCCGGTACTTCAAAAACAATCACAATCGCCGGTAACATGGCAGCTGATAACTCAACGAGGGCCGGACAAGTGGCAGCCCTTTCTGTAGTTGGAGTTAATACTTCAGCCACAGTCAACGGCTCATTCCCAATTACGGGAGCGGGGCACACCATTAACGCTTCGCTTACTGTGGGTTCAGTAACTCAAGCTGTTTCTTCATTTGACCCCAACACTTCGATTTCAAAGGAAATCGGAACAACTGGTTACAAGTTTTCCGGTGTACGTTACACAGCAGGTTCAGCTGAAAAGCTTCGCCTCTGGTCAGTAAGATGGAACCAGTCAGGTTCTGCTTCATCTAACGATATTGCTAATGTTAAGGTTGTGGTTGATGGAACTAAATATGACACGACTGTTTCATCTGATGGCAAATACTACACAGCTCTATTCGGTTCCGGCATTGTTATTGACAAAGGTTTCTCAAAAGATATTTACATTGAAGGTGACATTGTAGGGTCAGGCTCAGCAGGACGTACTGTTAAGTTTGATATCTACAAAACAACAGACGTCTACTTCACTGGTGAAACTTATGGTTACGGTATAGCTGCTCCAGCAGGTTCTGGCACGGCTTCTGATTCAACTTCAGAATTCACAGCCGGCACACCTTACTTTGATGGTTCAAAAGTAACCGTCTCAGCAGGTTCAGCTACAACTATTTCTAAGTCAAATTCAGTTTCTGCACAAAACGTTGCAGTTAACGTACCAAGCCAAGTACTTGGTGGATACGAAACTGACATGAAAGGTGAGCCAATCTCTGTTCAATCAACAGTTATTTGGTTTACTTCTTCTTCAGCTGCTGGATCAAATGTCTTAACTAGCGTTTCCATCTACGATGAAAACGGTGCGGTAGTTGCTGGTCCAGTAGATGCAACTGATGTTGCAAGTACAAACCAAAAAGCGACTTTCACTGACACTATTACTTACCCTGTAGGTAAAAAGGTCTACACCATTAAAGGTAAAATTGATGCTGACATTACGAATGGTGTAACTATTCAAGCATCTACCACGCCTTCATCTGACTGGACAACTGTGACTGGTCAAACAACTGGTAACACAATTACCCTTTCAAATGGTCTCTTCACTATGAACACCATGACAGTGAGAACCGCTGCTCTTGCTATTAGCATAGCAACTACACCGGTCGCACAAACTGTCATTAGTGGCGCACAAGCGTTTACCTTCGCTAACCTTAGGTTAGATGCAGGTCAATCTGGTGAAGATGTTCGATTCTCTTCAATTCCATTGTCACTGTCTTACACTGGTGGCTCAGCTAGTCTCATAAGCAACTGTCAATTGTTTGACGGTTCAACTGCTTTGAATGGAGGTTCAAATGTAGTAAATGGGTCAGCAACTGTTGCATCAGACACGAATGTTACATTTACTTTGGATCAAACTCTTACTGTTGCAAAAGGCACTGTAAAGACACTTCCTCTTAAGTGTAATCTTTCTTCAACCGCAACCACTTCAAGTACTTATTTGTGGGGTATCAATGCTTCGCCATCAATCACGGTGACTGGGGTAGTCTCATCAAATGATGTAACTGAAACTGTAACCGCGGCCGCTGGTCAAACCATGACAGTTGCCACTGCTGGTTCATACACAGTTACAAATGACACCGCACTTCTCTACAAGATGTCTCAAGCTGGAACAATCGATGTTGAGCTTGCTCGCCTTCGCTTTACAGCCGGAGCATCCGAAGCTGTTACTTTGCAACAGATTGCTCTTCAATTGGGCAACACTGCTTCAAACTCACCAGCCGATCTTCTTGATCAGAAAGTAACCTTGTGGAATGGCGCAACGCAGATCGGTACTGCTCAATTTGGCGGTGCAAATCCTGATAACGCTACTTCTACTGGTCCTACTGGTGGAGCATTATCGCCAGCACCAACAATTGCGGCTGGAGAATCAGTGGTCATTACTGTTAAAGGTAGTTTGTCGGCTCAAAACGTTATTGAAGGTACCCCAGGTGCTTTCCTAGCCATTACTTACGATGGTGATAACGTTGGAGTAAACGGTAACTACGCAAGAGGTGTTAATTCACAGTCAAATATCAGCTCGGGTACAACGGCTGACGTTACGACGAATGGTATGAGAATCTTCAGAACAGTTCCGTCTGTTGCTGTAACAAGTAATGGTGGAACCCTAGGTGCTGGACTTGACTTGTATAAGTTCACCGTAACCAACCCTACTGCTAGGGACGTTATCTTCCATAAGTTCTCAATGTCAGTTGCAACTAGCGGTGGAGCGACAAATGGCTTCATTCTCTACGGAGATGGAGTTGCGTTTAACGCCTCAACTTCTACTGTAGGTACTGAAACAGTTATTGAACTTAGGTCAACGCAAACTTCAAACGCGCAAATCGTGCCTGCTAACAGCTCAAAGACCTACGTCTTGAAGGCCTCAACTGCAGTGGATACGGCGTCAGTTTCGGAGTCAATAAACCTTGCCCTTCTAGCTGATACATCATTCCCATCATGTGCAAGTTTGATGTGTACGGTAACTCTAGTTGAAGCTGGTGATGCGGCCACAGATCAAATCATCTGGTCACCGTTCTCAACTACAACTCCTGTTGCTACAGCGGCTACCCAAGACAATCTTGACTGGGTAAATGGATACGGTATGCCTGGATTCCCAAGCAACACCGACTTCCCAGTTCAATCTTGGACAAGAGCTAACTAACTACTTGTGATTTCCTAGCTTCGGCTGGGGAATGGTTAAGCAAAAAGCCCTCCGCCTTTATAGGCGAGAGGGTTTTTTGTTTTGTGCGAAAGGTAATAATTT
>CAYHJR010000001.1:0-35486 GCA_964357075.1 uncultured Candidatus Saccharibacteria bacterium | reverse complement strand
TGGACCTACCGGGAATCGGACCCGGACCTGATCCATGCCATGGATCCGTAATACCATTTTACTATAGGCCCCTCACATGCAGTATTTTGGCTACATGTAAATTTTCGACCAACAACTTCACCCCACAAAACTAGGATTTAATATTTTAAGCATGTGAGGGGCTATTGGCGCATAATAAGCTTCTAGCTTTCCCAGCCAAAGGACTGATCCGTCCTCTGGTGGATGCTATTAGCTTTTAGGGAAGGATATCTCAAAAATACCTTTGTTTCAAATCCCACAGACATCTCTGCTTTTCCACTTTATTTTCTTTCTTCCCGCCCCCCTTTCATCATGTCTGTATGTCCAATTTTAAAAATTTTTAAAAATAGTGAAAATACCAACGATCGTAGGTATTTTCACTATTTATATATTATGTTAGTAGTAAATTATGCTAGTGGTAAAATGATTGAAAGAAGAACGTTAAAGACATACTGAAGTCGATAAAGGCTTGTCAGATTGCACAAATCCAGAAGTCAAATCTCCTAAACTCCATAGGGCCGTCCTATGAGGGTACTTGCTTTGCTTGGCGCAAAAGAAGATTTTTTGCTATACTCACTATGCCCATTTCAGGGCGTTTTGTGTATTTATCCCGTTAGAAGTCGCTACGACGGAAAAAGACAAAAAGACATATGACCGAGAAATCAAGTTTAACAGTAATTCAAAGGTGTTCGCGTTTCCTATCGCGAGCGACTTTCTAATGGGATGAATGGTATTCACATTAATTTAGCGGCGGAGAGAGTCGGCGAAATCGCCGGATTTCCTATTACCAATACGTTTTTAATGTCGTTTATCGCGACCTTGTTGTTGGTTTCGTTTGCTTTTTTTATTTTCAAAAACATTCAAATATTGCCCGGACGTTTGCAAACAGTCGGAGAAATTGCCGTTGGCGGAATATACTCATACACCGCCTCAACACTGGAAAGCGAAGATTTAGCGCGCAAATATTTTCCTTTAATCATTACAATTTTTCTTTTTGTTTTAATCTCAAACATAATTCAATTTATTCCCGGGGTGGGGAGTATCGGATTTCATACAATACATGACGGCAAAGAAGCATTTGAGCCCCTCTTTCGCTCGGCCAACACCGACCTTAATGTGACGCTGGCCTTGGCCATAATTTCATTTCTGGTAATTGAATTTGCCGGAATAAAACAACTTGGAATTTTTCATTATCTTGGAAAATTTTTTAACTTCAAATCCGTTCTCTCGTTTGCCGTCGGCATAATTGACCTCTTCTCCGAGCTCGCCCGCCTTATCTCGTTTTCTTTCCGATTGTTTGGTAATATCTTTGCCGGAGAAGTGGTAATAGCCATTATCATTTTCTTTGTGCCGGTGATATTGCCGGTTCCGATGATGATGTTTGAGGTTTTTGTTGCCTTGATTCAAGCGGCGGTATTTGCTTTGCTCACCCTGTTTTTTATCAAAGTAGCGGTGGCGGAGCATTATTAGGACAGCTTACAGGTTCTAGCTGCCAGCTTTCAGGACAGAGGAAAAGAAGAAAAAAGTCGAATTATTAGTTAAGCGTTAATTGTTAAAAGTTAATTGTTTTAAATTATATGGACATAGAAGTAGCAAGAACATTGGGAATGGCCTTGGCTGTTGGCTTGGGCGTTATTGGTCCCGGAATTGGTATCGGTTTAATCGTGGCACGGGCGCTTGAGGCAATCGGCAGAAATCCTGAAGCTTCCGGCAAAATCCAGGCAACGATGTTTATCGGTATCGCTTTTACGGAAGCCCTGGCGATTTTCGCCTTGGTTATCGCCTTTATTGTTAAGTTCGTTTAGTAAATTAAGGACCAAGCACCTTGTCATGTAAGGGTCTTCGTTGATTAATATAACCAATACAAAAAGAATTGGATGAAATAAAGGATTTAATGAAAAAAGGTGCTCGGGACTATAATTTACTTAACCCCTCACTTGCCAGTAGCAATAAATCACCTAAATGTATTTTAGTAATAAATAATAAAAATATAGCAAGTGAGGGGTGATGATTTTTATAGTCGTTAGCACTCCTTAAAAATCAATCATGCAAGAGATCTCATCAGTATTTGGCATTGAATGGAAGCTCCTTTTGGTGCAGATAATAAACTTCTGCATTTTGCTTTTTGTTTTGCAACGTTTTCTTTACAAGCCGCTTTTAAAAATTATAGATGAGAGAAAGGGTTTGATGGAAAAAGGAGTAGAAGACGCAAGGTCCGCCAAAGAAAGTTTGGAAAAAGCGGAGATTGACGGTAAAGAAATACATGATAAGGCCAAAGCAGAAGCCCGGGAATTCTTGTCTTCTTCAAAAACGGAGGCGATTAAAATGAAAGAAAGAGCACTAATGGACGCGGAAAAGGAAAAAGAGAAATTGCTGAAGGAAGCTGTGGAACTTGGCAAGCGTCTGGAAGAGGAAGCTATTTTGAGGTCAAAAGAATCGATTGCGCGAATGGCAACTCTGGCGGCAGAAAAAATATTGCGAGAAAAACATTAAGCGCGTATATGACCACAAAGCAAATCGTTGAAATTCTAATAAAAAAGGCGGGGGAATCGGAGAAATCTCTAGAATCTTTTGTTTTAAATCTCAATAGTTACTTTGAAAAGCGAGGCGAGAGAAAAATCTGGAAAAAAATCATATCCGATTTAAAATCATTAAGAATCAAGGGGTATAACAATGCGGTCGTCATAAGTGGCAAAGAATTATCACAAAAAATAAAATCAAATATTGAATCAAATTATGGCACTTTTATAAGCGGAAGAAATATTTTATATAAAATCGATGAAAATTTAATAAGCGGATATAGAATAGACACAACAGAAAAAAGAGTGGACAAGACGCATAAAAATCAATTGCTGGAACTTTATCATGTTATCAAACCATAATTTTTAACGGGATGGATGAAAAACTGATTGAAAAAATAATACAGAGAATCGAAAAATTCACGCCGAGCGCCAAAGAATCAGAAACCGGCGTGGTTTTAACCGTTGGTGATGGCGTGGCGGAAATTGAAGGTTTGAACAACGCCATTATGTCGGAAATGATAATGTTTTTGGAAAACGATGAAAAATCATTGAAGGAAACTTTGCAAAATAAAAGTTCGCTTTACGGCATGGTTTTGAACTTGGAAGAAGGAAGTGTCCGCGTAATCATCTTGGGAGATACCAGTCGTGTCAAAGAGGGGATGAAAGTGGAAAGAATGCATAAAGTGCTCTCTATTCCGGTTGGCGAAGGATTTTTGGGAAGAGTAATTGACCCTTTGGGGGAACCTTTGGACGGAAAGGGCGCCATTAAGGAAAGCGCGGTGTACCCAATAGAAAGAGAGGCCTATGGCGTGATTGACCGCCAAGGGGTTAACACTCCGCTACACACAGGACTCAAAGCGATTGATGGCATGGTGCCGATTGGACGCGGTCAAAGGGAATTAATAATTGGCGACCGCGGGTCCGGCAAAACGGCTTTAACGATTGACGCCATAATTAATCAAAAAAACGAGGAAGAGAGTAATCGCCCGATTTGCATTTATGTGGCGATAGGTCAAAAAGAATCAAAAACCGCTCGTTTGGTAAAAGAATTGGAAGAAAAGGGGGCCCTTTCATACACTATAGTGATTTCCGCCGGGGCCAGCGCGCCCTCGGCGCTTCAGTTTTTGGCGCCGTACGCGGGAGCCGCACTCGGTGAATATTTTATGGAGAAAGGGAAAGACGCGCTTGTTGTTTACGATGATTTGTCAAAACAGGCCGTGGCTTATCGCCAATTGGCTTTAATTTTGAGACGCCCGCCGGGGCGCGAGGCGTATCCGGGAGATGTGTTTTATTTGCACTCGCGCCTTTTGGAGCGAGCCGCCAAACTTTCCAAAGAAAAAGGCGGAGGGTCCTTGACGGCACTTCCAATTATTGAAACGCAAGAGGGAGATGTTTCGGCTTATATTCCGACGAATGTTATTTCAATTACCGATGGACAGATTTATCTTGATATGGATTTGTTCAATAAAGGAATGAAACCGGCCATTAATGTCGGAATTTCCGTGACCCGCGTCGGTAGCGCCGCTCAAACCAAAGCCATGAAAAAGGTGGCAGCCAAAATTCGTTTGGAATTGGCGCAGTTCCGCGAATTGGAGGCCTTTATGCAATTCTCGCAAGATTTGGACCAGGAGACCAAAGAGCGGATTGATAAAGGGCGCCGTTTATCCGAACTCTTGACTCAATACAAACTGGAACCTTTGCCATTTGAGATCGAAGTCGCCGTGATTTACGCCGGAGTGAACGGTTATTTCGATGAGACACCGATTGAAAAGGTGAAAGAAACCGAAAAAAATTTGCAATTGCATCTTGAGACGAAAGGGAGAGAAGTTTTGAATTCAATTCGCCAAACTCGCGATCTCACATCCGAAACGGAAGAAAAATTAAAATCTACTCTATTCACCTTCTTTTCTTAAATCGTAACTCATAACTCTTAACTCATAACTCTACCCAATATGTCATTAAAACAAGTCAAAGCAAAAATACGGGCTGTCAAAAAAACCGAACAGGTCACAAAAGCCATGGAAGCGGTTTCGGCCGCCAAAATGCGCAAGGCCCAGGAATGGGCGCTTTCGGCAAGACCTTATGCTTTTTCCGCCTTCAAAATTTTAAAGCGCATTATTTCCCAGCACGAATTTACAAAGCATCCATTGATTGGAGAAAAAAATGGCAGCGACATAAAAAGAGCGCTTTTTATAGTTATAACCAGCGACAGAGGACTGGCCGGAAGTTTAAACAGCGCCGTACTTCGGCTTTTGTCGCGCCTAATTAAAGAGAAAAAGTTGGAAGGCAAAGCCTCATTTATCACTATCGGCCGCAAGGCAACCGAATTTGTGGCGCGCCGCAAATATGAAACAATTTTTTCTCAAAAATCGTTTGATGACAAGATTTCGCTTTTCGACGTTGTCCACCTAAGACACGAAGCGGAAAAGAATTTTCGGGAAGGACGATTTGACAAGGTTTATATTGTTTATAGCAATTTTATTTCTACTTTTGCCCAGGAAGCAACCTCTCACCAAATTTTCCCTTTAGTCCCGAAAGAGATTGAGGAGGTGCTTTTAAGCGTACGGCCGCGCAAGGGCAAATATGCCTCCCTTTTTTATCGCGGACCAAAAGAAAAAAAAGTCGCTTACACCTATGAGCCGGACGCGGAAACCGTTTTGGATAATTTATTGGAATTTCTGGCCGAAACTATAATTTTTTACGCGGCTTTGGAATCAAAGGCCTCGGAACATTCGGCCAGAATGGTGGCGATGAAAAGCGCCGGAGACAAGGCTCGCGATGTAGTAAAAAATTTGACTCGGGACTATAACAAGGAAAGGCAAGGCATTATCACGAGAGAGATGTCGGAAATTGTGAGCGGTATTGAAGTGCTGAAATAGCCGTTAAGTACGAATCTACGAATGACCACAAATTCAACGAATAAAATAGTGTTTGTGCTATTCGATCTAATTTATTAATATTCGTATCATTCGGCTACCGCAGGGGCATTAATTCGTAACCATTCGTATCATGAACACAGGAATTATTACGCAAATAATCGGACCCGTCGTTGACGTTTACTTTGAGAATAAAGTTCCGTCCATAAAGAACGCGCTTCATGTCAAAAATAAAAACGGCAAGACACTCGTTTTGGAAGTGGCTCAACACGTCGGTGAAAACAGAGTGCGCGCTATTGCCATGTCGGACACGGCCGAATTAGGCAGGCACATTGAGGTTGTTGATTCGGGGTCTCCAATAAACGTCCCCGTTGGCGAAGCCGTTTTGGGACGTTTATTTAATACGCTTGGAGAAACAATTGACGGGGGAAAGGCGCTTCCCGAAAATACTCCGAGGAATTCAATACATCAAATGGCCCCGCCTTTTAAAGAACAGCAGACAAAAGCCGAAGTGTTTGAAACCGGAATCAAAGCAATTGATTTGATGACACCTTTTATCAAAGGCGGAAAAGTTGGGCTTTTTGGCGGCGCTGGAGTCGGTAAAACAGTTTTGATACAGGAATTAATCAGAAATGTGGCGACGAACCATGGCGGGTATTCTGTTTTTGCCGGCGTGGGGGAGCGTGTTCGCGAGGGTAATGATTTGTATCATGAGATGAAAGAATCGGGCGTTTTGAATAAGACGGCGCTCGTCTTTGGACAAATGAACGAGGTGCCGGGCGCGCGTGCCAGAGTGGCCCTTTCTGGACTGACTATGGCGGAGCATTTTCGGGACGTAATGGGGAAAGACGTTCTATTTTTTATGGACAATGTTTTTCGCTTTATTCAAGCCGGTTCCGAAGTCTCGGCTCTTTTGGGGCGGATTCCCTCGGCTGTCGGTTATCAACCGACGCTTTCTGAAGAAATGGGTCAAATGCAGGAACGCATCACATCTACCAGTAAAGGTTCCATTACTTCCGTCCAAGCGGTTTATGTGCCGGCCGATGACTTAACCGACCCAGCGCCTGCCAACACTTTTGCTCACCTTGATTCAACGGTTGTTCTTTCACGTCAATTGGCCTCTTTGGGAATTTACCCGGCAATTGACCCCTTGGATTCCGGTTCGTCCGCCTTGGACCCGGATATTGTGGGAGAAGAGCATTATGAAACCGCGCTTGCCACGCGCCGAATACTTCAGCGCTACAAAGATTTGCAGGACATTATCGCCATTTTAGGGATTGAAGAGTTGTCGGATGAAGATAAGCTCATAGTTTCCAGGGCGCGCAAAATTCAACGTTTTCTTTCGCAACCGTTTTTCGTCGGCGAACCGTTTACCGGAATCAAAGGTGAGTATGTTTCCAAAGATGAAACCGTTAAAGGATTCAAAGATATTATCGCCGGAAATTATGACGACAGGCCAGAACAAGATTTCTATATGAAAGGAGCGTTGAAATAGTTTGTAATCACTAGTTGGTAATGAGTAGTGGAGAAAATAACAAAATTTCAAACAATGATAAATCTAACTATTGCCAATGTTGAAGAAGTTCTTTTCCACGGAGAAGCGTCTTCTGTCACGCTTCCCGGAAGCGAAGGAGAGATGACGATTTTGCCGAAGCATATGCCGCTTGTCAGCGCTTTAAAGGAGGGGGTCATTGTGGTAAAAAATAACGAAAACGTTTCTAATTTTAAAATAGAGAAAGGGGTTATAAAAGTTTCACTGGAAGAAGTCCTTATTCTTGTTTGAATATTTTTTGTTCAAAATGTCGGGCTGTTGATAACCGTTACAAGTTTTTTCTTTTTTTGATAAAATGTAACTTATGTTACAGAATTTTTTGTTTCGTTCCCTTTTGAAGAGCAAGCTTAAAAGTTTGCCGCAGGTGGAGCAAGATAAAATCCTGGATTTAGTCCAGAAAAATCCAGATTTTTTTGGAACGATTGCCAAAAAAATTGAGGAGAGAGTGAAGAGGGGTGAGGGACAGGAAAGCGCCGCATTAGCCGTAATGCAAGAACATCAAGCGGAAATTCAGCAAATGATGAAGTGAGTTCTTAGTTAAAATGACGCACAAAAAAAAGATATTAGTTCTTTTGGGGCACACGGATTGGGATTCTTTTTGCGGTTATTTGGCTACGCGCTATGAAGAGGGGGCGCGCCAGGCGGGGCACGATGTGCGCCGGGTTAATATCAGCGATTTGGAATTTGACCCGATACTTCACAAAGGATACAAAGTAATACAGGCGCTTGAGCTGGATTTGGTTAAACTGCAAGGGGATTTTAATTGGGCGGACCACATTGTTATTGCGTATCCAAACTGGTGGAGTACTATGCCGGCAAAATTAAAAGGTCTTTTTGATAGATTTCTTTTGCCTGGTTTTGCTTTCAGAATGAACAAGGGCTCGCTTCTTGGCACATGGCAAAAACTTTTAAAAGGAAAAACCGCTCGCGTTATTATTACTATGGACCAGCACCCATTTTTGACTTGGCTTTTGATAGGTGATTACAGCAATGAGATCAGGCGCGGGATACTGTGGTTTTGCGGGATTTGGCCAGCACACGTCACCTCAATCGGTCCAATTCAACGCCTCGACCCAGAACAGCGAACTAAATGGGGCGATAAAATTGCTAAACTGGGGAAATTAGCTAAATAAATAATTGATTTATTAAACAAGAAATATGAACGAGTGGGAAAAAATCAAAGAACACTCAAGAGAAATTAAAAGTGCCACAGCAACAATCTTTGGGGCTCTAATTTTTGGTGTTGCAATGTTAGTTGGAATTTGGGCATTTATTGAAGCTATTTTCCAAATAACCATGACCATCACACAAGCTGTTTTAATTACGGTCGGTTTAGGCGTTCTCTATGTTGCCAGAGAGTGGTGGTCAAATAAGCAAATCAAATAATAAAAATCAACTTTACATTAATCCCTTATTTATATCTATAGATATAAATAAGGGATTAATCATATCAGGCTTTATCTCGGGAAATCCACGCTTTTTAACATGCACGCTCACAAAAAATCTGCCTTATGGTATAATGCTACGGTATGAATACGAGGAAAAAAATTAAAGTAAAAACATCCAGCCCCCTTATTGTTGAATTTGAAAAAGAGGTAGATGGACGTTGGATTGCCGAAATACCGAATATGCCGGGAGTAATGGCCTATGGTCTTAGCAAAAAGGAGGCGCAACATAAAGTAAGTGCCATTGCTTTGCGCACCCTTGCCGACAAAATGGAACAGGGTAATGTTTTTCCCTCGGTAAACCGGCTTTTCAAATATGAAGTGGTCCGCGGTTAAATCTTCACGCGTACTTAGGGCGTTGATAAAAATTGGCTGGGAAATAAAAAGAGAGCGGGGGTCTCACAGAATCTTGTCTCGTCCTGGGTATTCTGATTATACTTTTGCTTTCCACAATAATAATGAAGAAGTTGGCCCTCGCATGCTCGTCCGTATAGCCAAACACACAGGATTAACGCCGGAAGATATATGAGTTTATCTATTGGAATTGTAGGTTTACCGAATGTCGGGAAATCGACGCTTTTTAATGCGCTCACTAAAAAGTCGGTGCCCATGGAGAATTATCCATTTTGCACCATTGACCAATCGGTTGGGGTTGTGGCCGTGCCCGATGAAAGATTGTGGAAATTGTCGGAATTTTCTAAATCAGTCAAAACTATTCCAGCGGTGGTTGAGTTTGTGGATATTGCCGGACTTGTGAAGGGTGCTTCAGAAGGACAAGGACTCGGTAATAAATTTTTGGCCAACATCAGAGAAACCAATGCGATTTTGGAAATAGTGCGAATTTTTGAGGACTCGGACATTGTCCACGTTGATGGAAACATTAATCCAAAACGAGATATTGAAACCATAAATTTAGAACTTATTTTAGCCGATTTGGAGTCGGTGGCTAAACGCCTCGGAAACATTCAAAGAGAAGTTAAAAGAGGAGACAAAGAAGCCCTTATAGAAAGCGGGGTATTAGAAAAAATCAAGAAAAATTTAGAGACCGGCTTATTCGCACGAATATGTCCTATAAGCGCAGAGGAGATGCCAGTGGTCAAACAACTTAATTTACTAACCATGAAACCGGTTATTTACGGACTTAACAAAAAAGCCGGTGGGAAAAATTTGGACGAATACGACAAAGAAGCATTTTCAGAAACTGTTCGATATATCAAAGAGACGCAAAGCCAGCCTGTCGTGATTGACGCCAAGGTGCAGGAGGAGATTAAAGATTTTACAGCGGAAGAGAGGGAAGCGTTTAAGAATGAATTGTCCGGAAGTGATGGTATAGATGAGCTTATAAAAAAGAGTTACGAAATTTTGGGACTAATGACTTACTTTACGACGGGAGAGGATGAAACCCGCGCTTGGACAATACACAAAGGAAGCACCGCCCCGATTGCCGGCATGGCCATTCATAATGATTTTAAGGATAAATTTATACGCGCCGAAGTAATTTTTTGGAAAGATTTGCTAGATGCCGGCTCTTACGCAAATGCGCGAGAGAAAGGATTGGTTCGAACCGAAGGTAAGGAATACATAGTAAAAGATGGTGATGTCATAGAATTCAAAATCTGATTTTAAATCTGAGATTCCGAGCAATGCGAGGGGTAGATAGAATTTAAAATTTAAATTAAATCAATATTTCTTTAACTTCCTTTTGATTTGCACACATATTCACCTGCTGGCGAATTGTTCTGCTCGCCCCAGTCGGGCTGTGCAAGGCAACTCAAAAGGAAGTTGGGGTTAAAAAAACAACAGCCGGCACATGTCCGGCTGGGGGTGTTGGTCTCTTGGGCAAAGTCCCATTGTAGGCGTCCCACAAACGCCTCGTTTTTCGGCCTCAACTAATCTCACGGCCTACTCCAACGTTAAGAGCTTTATATCAGAAATTATAAAATATTGTCAACTTATCTTTCTATAAGGTATATTTCTCTAATGCATCAGTACGACCATAAAAAGATTGAGAAGAAGTGGCAGAAGATTTGGGGTAAGCAAAAGATAGACAATGCTCAATTTCCTTCTAAAAAGAAAAAATTTTACGGTCTTATAGAGTTCCCTTATCCATCAGGCGATGGACTCCACGTTGGCCACATTAGGAGTAACACGGCCATGGACATAATTGCGAGGAAGCGCCGTTCCGAAGGGTATAACGTGCTTTATCCAATCGGGTGGGACGCTTTTGGATTGCCGACTGAAAATTATGCAATCAAGACCGGAATTCACCCAGAAATTGTTACCAAACAAAATACAGACACTTTTAGAAGACAATTGAAACAAATTGGTTTTTCCTTTGATTGGTCGCGTGAAATTAATACTACTGACCCGAGATATTATAAATGGACACAATGGATTTTTTTACAGCTTTTCAAAAAAGGATTGGCTTACAAAGCCAAGGTGCCGATTAATTGGTGTCTGAATTGTAAAATTGGTTTGGCCAATGAAGAGGTTGTAGATGGAAAATGTGAGCGTTGTGATGGGCCAACCGAAAAGCGCGATAAAGAACAATGGATGCTGGCTATTACCAAATATGCCGACCGTCTTCATAAAGATTTAGATTTGGTTGATTATATACCGCAAGTTGTGACACAGCAGAGAAATTGGATAGGCAGAAGCGAAGGAGCATTAGTCAGCTTTCAGCTTTCAGGTTCCAGCTTTCAGGGTGAAGAAAAGTTAAAAGCTAAAAGCCGACAGTTGGAAGCTATTTCAGTTTTTACCACGAGGCCCGACACTCTCTTCGGCGCCACTTATTTAGTGGTAGCGCCGGAGCATGAATTAATAAAAACCCACAAAGATAAAGTAAAAAATTCTCTTGAGGTTAAGATGTACCTTGAATTTGCTTCTAGAATTAATGAGAAGGAGAGAACGGACGCAAGCAGAGAAAAAACGGGAGTAAAGCTCGATGGTTTGATGGCAATTAACCCGGCAAACGGAGAAGAAATTCCTATATATGTCGCGGACTATGTTCTCGGACATTATGGCACCGGCGCTATTATGGCGGTGCCGGCGCATGATGATAGGGATTTTGAATTTGCTAAAAGATTTAATTTGCCGATAAGAGAAGTTGTAATTCCGAATAGAATAGATATATACAACCCACCACGCAAAGGTAAAAAAATTGTAGAAAGAAGGAATGTGCACGCAATTATCAGAAATCCTCGGGACGGCAAGATTTTATGTTTAAAGTGGAAAAAACAGCCTTGGACTACTTTTCCCATGGGCGGGGTTCATGAGGGGGAGGATTTGGTTGAAGCGGCAAGAAGAGAAGCCAGAGAAGAAACTGGATACACCAATTTAAAGTTGGTAAAAGTAATGGGGGGTGTTGCCAGAGCGGAATATTATGCGGCGCATAAAGACGAAAATAGAATATCTTTCACTAACGCCGTAATGTTTGAGCTTATTGATGAAGCCCAAGAAGAAAGAAGTCAGGAAGAAAAGGAAAGTTATGAAATTGTTTGGTTCTCTAAAAATGAGATTGCATACCCAAAAATTGTTCATGCGGAGTTGGATATTTGGCTCTCACGCTGGGACAAGGAAAGTTTTTGTTATACGGGGGAAGGAGTCGTTGTTAATTCCGGAAAATTTAACGGAATGGATAGTGAAAAAGCCAAGTGGGCAATCACCAAGTTTGTGAGGGGTAAAAAAACAACAACTTTTAAACTGCGTGACTGGGTTTTCTCGCGGCAGCGCTACTGGGGTGAACCGATACCTATAATACATTGCGAGAAATGCGGCTTTGTGCCGGTGCCGGAAAAGCAATTACCGGTATTGCTTCCAAAAGTTAGAAACTATAAACCGACAAATACCGGCGAATCGCCTTTGGCGAATATCTCTTCATGGGTAAACGTCAAATGCCCAAAATGCAAAGGCAAAGGCAGACGCGAAACAGACGTGATGCCAAATTGGGCCGGCTCAAGCTGGTATTATCTTCGCTACACTGACCCTAAAAATAAAAAGGAGTTTGCCTCGCAAAAAAACCTAAAATATTGGCTGACGGCTCGCCCCGTTAGAGGTCGCGAGGGCCCGCAGCGTGAGCCCACCTCTAACGGGGTGGATTGGTATAACGGCGGAATGGAACACACCACGCTTCACCTTTTGTATTCAAGATTTTGGCACAAGTTTCTTTACGATTTAAAACTGGTACCCACATCAGAACCTTACAAGAAAAGAACTTCCCACGGATTAATCCTAGCCGAAGGGGGAGTAAAGATGAGTAAATCTAAAGGCAATGTCATAAACCCGGACACCATTATTGAGAAAGTTGGAGCTGACACCTTGAGATTATATGAAATGTTTATGGGACCGTTTGAGCAAGCGATTGCTTGGAATACAGATAGCATGGTCGGGTGTCGTCGTTTTATAGAAAGGGTGTGGAAGCTTCAGGAAAAACTCACAACCAACAACCAACAACCAACAAGTAAAGAACTGGATTCCTTAATGCATAAGACGATTAAGAAAGTGGGGGAGGATATTGAAGAGCTTAAAATGAATACGGCAGTTAGCTCTCTGATGATACTTTCCAACGAATTTGAAAAATCCAACTCTGTTTCAAGAAAGGATTTTGAAATATTTTTGAAATTGCTCTCACCTTTTGCTCCTCATCTGACGGAAGAAATTTGGCATAATCTTGGTAATAAAAAAAACGTTCATCTTACGCCATGGCCGAAACATGATAGGAAAAAACTGATAAAGAAAAATATCTATTTGCCGGTCTCGGTTAATGGCAAGACCCGCGGTATGATAGAGGTTGACAATGACGCTTTGGAAGAAAAAGTTATTTCACTTTCAAAATCCGACCCGATAATTGGAAAGTGGATTTTGGGCGGGTTCGAAAAGGTCGTGTATGTCAAGGGTAAGATTATTAATTTTGTGGTAAAAAATTAAATTTATGGATGGTTTTTTAGGACTCATTTTCAAGTTAATTAAAATAATAATATTTGTGTTTTTTGGGATTATTATGATTCCAGCCATAGGAATAACGCTAGTATTCCAAAAACCTTGGATGAGTTTATTAAAATAGGGGAAGTTTTTAAGCCCCTTGACGGAATTTCTTTAAAGTGCTAAAAATGAATTCACTGCAATTGTGGTAATTATGGTATTTAAATTGAATTTCAAGCCCAAACAGGTCGTCAAAAGACTGCTTAGTGCGCTCCCGGAGCGCGCGGCGAATGTGGTCATAAATCGCTATGGACTCGGTAAAACACCCGAGCGTATGACGCTTGAGGCAATCGGCAAGACCTACAAGATTACCCGTGAAAGAGTGCGTCAAATCGAGAATTATTCTTTTGGAGTGATACGCAAATCGCCGTCTTATATCAAAGAAAAAGAAGCTCTGGAGGAGTTGCAGCAATCGATTGATTCGCTGGGAAATGTAGTGTCAGAATCTCATTTTTTGAAAAAAATTTCCGATGACCGCGGAACGCAAAATTGCGTCCATTTTCTTCTGGTCTTGGGAGATGCATTTAAGAAGCGCAAAGAAGACGAACATTTCCATCATCGCTGGTTTATTGATGATGAACTTGCCGACAAAGTGGAATTGTCTTTGAAAAAGCTTTACGAATCGCTTGAAGACGATGCTTTGATACCGGAATCCGAGATGGTCGCTTCATTTTTGGATAATCTCAAGGATATTTCGGAAAAATACAAAAATGAAGAAATCGCCAAACGCTGGCTTTATCTTTCTAAAAAAATCGGACGCAACCCTCTCGGCGAATGGGGCGTTTCGCATTCTTCAAATGTTAAAGCCAAGGGTATGCGAGATTTTGCCTATTTATCCATTCGCCGTCACGGCTCCCCGATGCATTTCACGGAAGTCGCCAAATCCATAAAACAATTGTTTGACCGCGAAGCCCACGTCGCCACTTGTCACAATGAACTCATAAAAGATAAGCGTTTTGTTTTGGTCGGCCGCGGTTTATACGCGCTCTCCGAATGGGGATATTCTACCGGCGTCGTTAAAGACGTGATTAGGGAGATTATCAAGAAATATGGTCCGCTTACCAAACAGGAAGTGGTGGATAAAGTGCTTAAAGAGCGATACGTAAAAGAAAATACTATCGCGGTTAATTTGCAAAATCCCAAATACTTTAAAAAGAATAAGGAGGGGAAATACGCGGTTATTTAAAAAGTTGAAATAAATATTTACCAAAAGACGACTCCTCAAAAGTCATTTTTTGCGTTACAATATGGGAACAATGGATGCCCTTTTCGAACTTTTTTCTAAAACATTCGAATATTACACCAGCGAACAGGCGGTTTTGGTGTATCAAATTCTCTATATTACTTCTCCAGTATGGCTGCCGATGGCGCTCGCGCTTGTGTTTTGGCGCGTCTGGGTAAACTATATCCGTTCCAATTATATTGCCACTCAAGAATACGTGCTCCTAGAAATGAAACTCCCTCCCGAAGTATACAAATCGCCATTAGCTATGGAAGTGGTATTATCCGGGCTAAATGCTATTGGCGGAGAAGGCGAGTGGCATAAAAGATATATAATCGGCCGAGTTCGGCATTACTTCACATTTGAAGTCGCTTCGTTTGAAGGGAATCTGCATTTCTATGTTTGGACTAGAAAAACTGTCTTAAAGGATGTTGTTGAATCTAATTTTTATGGACAGTATCCCAACATCGAACTTACTGAAGTTCCGGATTATACCGACATGCTGGCCCATTATGACCCGAAAAAATACAATTTATTCGGCGTCTATTATAGATTAAATCTGCCTGACCCATATCCAATAAAAACATATTTGGATTATAGTTTAGATAAAGACCCGAAAGAGGAATTCAAAGTTGACCCCTTTACATCGATTTTAGAGTTAATGAGCAATATCAAAAAGGGGGAATATTTTTGGTATCAAATCGGCTTCCGAGCCCATCGAGAAAAATCCCGCGGCGGCAGTTGGTTCCATAAAACAACATGGGCAGATGAAACTCGCGATATAATTTCAAAAATTTATGATGGGATGAAAGAAGTTTCCGAAAGCGATCAAGGCGGTAAATTTGAATTTAAACGCCGTCCAACTAAAGGTGAAGAAATGACCATTGAGCGCCTCGAAAGAAGTATTACAAAACCGGCTTTTGACGTCGGTGTTCGGGCGATTTATTTTGCGAATCATGAAAATTATATAATGAGAGGACCAGCCCTTAATAATTTAATGCGGGTTTATGGCGGTGTGGATTTTATTGAAACTGATAAAAGAATGGCTTATTCATACAATAATTTTTCTCCATTCAAATCTACAGATTTTGATTATCCATGGCAAGACATAACTCATACACGGGAAACCTACAGGCGTTATCGCATTGTTGATGGCTACAGAAGAAGACAGTTCTTCCACGCTCCGCATCAAAAACAAAACTTTGTATTAAGCAGCGAAGAATTAGCGACCATATTTCATCCGGTTGGAACCGTTTTGCAAACGCCGACCGTTGAACGCGTTACTTCTAGAAAAGCCGAACCGCCAAGAAATTTACCCCGTTAAGTATTATGCTTCAATATATCGGTGAAAAAAGACGTTTCTTGGGTGTCGCTCTAAGTATTATTTTCTTTTTTGCCTTCGTTTTATACGGAATCTTTTTTAGTCCGCCACAGCAATTTCCCGTAAACGATATGGTGGTAATTCCCAAGGGAGTTTCCGTTTTGGGAGCGGGAAAAATTCTTGAAGAGCGCAAGGTGATTTCTTTTCCTTCCTTATTCGCTATCTCCGTTAAACTTTTTGATTCCGGGGACACGGTTGTGGCCGGCGGTTATCTCTTTTCAAAAAAGGAAAATTTATTCGTGGTTGTCAGAAGATTAACGGAGGGAGACCACAAACTGGACACTTTGCGTGTCACTTTTCCCGAAGGGATAACGGTTAAAGAAATGGCAAGAATTTGTAAAGAAATTCTTCCTTTGTGCGATGAGGCAAAATTTATTGAAATTGCCCAGCCCTTCGAAGGATATCTTTACCCGGACACTTATTTTTTCTTGCAATCGACAACTGCCGAAGAAGTGGTTGAAATAATGAAAGAGACATTTAATCAGCGTTTTTCAAAAATTGAAGGGGAAGTGCGGGCTTTTGGCAAATCGAAAGGAGATATCATAATTATGGCTTCAATTTTAGAAAAAGAAGCCCAAAATTTTGAAAATCAAAAGGCCGTTGCCAGCATTTTATGGAAACGCATGGGAATAGGCATGGCGCTTCAAGTGGATGCTACCCTCCAATATGCAATCGGTAAAAACACTTATCAATTGACCACCGAAGATTTGGCAACCACTTCCCCATATAATTCTTATAAGAACAGAGGATTGCCGCCCACTCCGATATCAAACCCCGGGATTGAATCAATCAAAGCAACCCTTTCGGCGCAACCGACTAAGTATCTATTTTATTTAACCGACAGATCGGGAAGATTTTATTTCGCGGAGACACATGAAAAACACGTTCAAAACAAACAACGCTATCTCAACAGTTTTTAGTCACTTTCTCTTAAATCCCCAAGGTTAAACCTTGGGGATTATCATTGTGTTTTTGGACTTTTTGAATAAAGTTAGGTGTATGAGCGAGAGAAAAAAAGTTTTTGTTGGCCTATCCGGGGGAGTGGACTCTTCAGTGTCGGCATATCTACTCAAAAAAGCCGGATACAATGTCACGGGTGTTTTTATAAAGGTCTGGCAACCCGAGTTTATACCTTGCACTTGGAGAGAAGACAGGTTGGACGCCATGAAGGTCGCGGCTCACCTTAGCATTCCTTTTATAACGCTTGATTTGGAAAAGGAATATAAAAAGGAAGTTATTGATTATATGATTTCGGAGTATAAAGCTGGCAGAACGCCAAACCCGGATGTTTTTTGCAATAAGCACGTTAAATTCGGCGCCTTCTTAAAATGGGCTTTAAAAAATGGCGCCGATTACGTGGCTACCGGGCACTATGCGAAAATCAGCTTCCAGCGCCCAGCTTCCAGCGCCCAGCTTTTAAGAGGAGACGATGAAGGAAAAGATCAAACATACTTCCTTTGGACATTAACACAGAAACAATTGAGACATATTTTGTTCCCAGTTGGTCATCTGAAAAAAGAAGCCGTAAGAGAGATTGCGAGAAAAGCCAAACTTGCTACGGCAGAGAAAAAAGACAGCCAAGGACTTTGCTTTATATCCAATGTTGATATGAAGCAATTCCTAAAACATTTTATGTCGGAGAAAAAAGGGAAAATTTTAAACGAAAAAGGAGAAATCATAGGCACGCACAGAGGGGCTCTGTTTCATACGATTGGCGAACGGCACGGCTTTACAGTCAACAAAAAAACCCCCAATGATAAACCGTATTATGTCGTCAAAAAAAATGTTTCAAAAAATGAAATCGTTGTTTCTCACGTTCTTCACCCGCCTAAATTTTCACGGAGTAAAAATTTAGGCGGGCAAGCGACTTACGAATTAGAAAAGATTAGTTGGATAGAGGAGGAATTTAAAGATCGGAAAATTAAAGCACAGATTCGTTATCATGGAGAAGAACACCTTTGCACCGTTAGCTCAAACCCCCCAAGGCTAAGCCTTGGTAGCTACCAAGGCTTAGCCTTGGGGAATAGAGTCCTAAAAAACATTGTTACCTTCAAAAAATCAATTCTGGTTTCGCCGGGGCAATCTGTTGTTTTTTATAATGGGGAAATTTGCTTGGGGGGTGGAATAATTAAATAGTGGGTAGTCACTAGTTTGTAGTCGGTAGTTGCAGAGAAAATCTGGGAAATCCAAGGACGTATAAAATTTTATGGTAAAACTTAAGCGGGTAAACTATAATATCCCGATGCGAAAACCACTGCTTGTGCGAAAAGAAAACGGAGAATTGGAGGCATTTGACGCTTCCAAGCTGGTGCACTCGCTTCATCGCTCCGGCGCCTCCGACAAGGCCGTTTCAGCTGTTTTGAAGGTGGTCAAAGGCGAGGTTCATCAGGGAATGCCGACCAATTTGATATACAAGCGCTCCTATGACCATTTGCGACGCATTGAAAAACCGGCCGCGCTTCGCTACTCCCTTAAAAGAGCGGTACTCGACCTCGGACCGTCGGGATATCCGTTTGAGGATTTTATCGGTGAAATTTTTAAAGCCAAAGGTTTTACTGTAGAGACCGGCGTCATTATGCAGGGTTCATGCGTTGAACACGAAGTGGACCTTGTGGCTTATAATGATAAAAAATATTTGATTGGAGAAGTTAAATTTCATAATGAACTCGGCATGAAATCGGATTTAAAAGTGGCGCTTTATGTAAATTCCCGCGTTGAAGATGTAAAAAAATATCGCTCCGAAAGGGGAGAGCGAGCAATTGATGAGGGTTGGCTTATAACAAACACAAAATTTTCCAAAGCGGCGGTGCATTACGCAAACTGCAAAGGACTTAAAGTGTTAAGCTGGACATACCCGCGCTATGGGAATCTCCAGGATTTGATAGAAGAAACCAGAATTCACCCCATAACGGCCTTAACCACCCTTTCCAAAAATGAAAAAAATATGCTTCTCCAAAACAAAATTGTTTTATGCCGGACGATTAATGAAAATGAAAAGGATTTGCGTTCTGTCGGCTTGACCGGCCCCAAGCTTTTGAGAGTGCTTGAAGAAGGGAAGATGCTGTGCGAGAATAGATTCTAAATATGTTTGAGAATTTTTTAGCGCAAAATTTGCCGCTTTTGATAAAATTGCTTGTTGCAATGTTTTTGGGAGGATTTCTTGGCATAGAGCGAACTATAGCCCACAAAACAGCCGGTTTGCGCACTTATTCAATAGTATCTTTGGGTTCATGCCTTTTTATTATTGCTTCAATAATGGCAATGGAACAGTTCCCGCAAGGAGGGGTCAACCCTCTTTATGTTATGGCCGCAATCGCAACCGGCATAGGATTTCTTTGCGGAGGCGTAATTATTTATCATGAAAACAAATTGGAGGGGCTTACCACGGCGGCCGGTATGTGGGTTTCGGCCGGCGTCGGCATTACGGTCGGCTTTGGCTATTTTACCCTTGCTACGATGGCAACGATTCTAACTATTTTTATGTTCTCGGAATTATTGTGGGACGTTGAAAGCAAACTAAAAGGATAAAATGGCATACGCGTACAAAGTAAGAGCGCGGGGCAATTTTGACCCAGGAGACCTTAAACCTTTTCGGATTTCAAGGTCAAAGCTTGATTTGTTTTTAGAATGCCCAAAATGTTTCTATCTTGACCAAAGATTGGGAATAGGAAGGCCAAGCACCTATCCCTTGACGCTTAACATCGCAGTTGACGAACTTCTTAAGAAAGAATTTGATATTTTGCGGGAAGAACAAAATCCGCACGAGATAATGGTGAAGTACGGAGTGAATGCCGTGCCGTTCAAACACCCCGATATGAATAAGTGGAGAAACGCCATGTCGCAGGGGGTTGAGTACGTTGACAAAGAGACGAACCTTTCCGTCCGCGGCGGAGTTGACGACGTTTGGATAAACTCTGACGGCGAACTCCTGGTTGTTGATTACAAAGCGACTTCTAAAAAAGACGAAATAACTTTGGATGGCGACCTTGGCGCGCAATACAAAAGACAGATGGAGGTGTATCAATGGTTATTGCGTAAAAATGGTTTCAAGGTGTCTAATACCGGATACTTTGTTTATGTAAACGGCCGGAAAGATGTCGCTTCTTTCGACGGAAAATTGGAGTTTAATATGATTTTGTTGCCCTGCGTGGGAGATACTTTTTGGATTGATGAGTTGCTGCCAAAAATCAAACAGTGTCTCTTGGGAGAAGTGGTTCCCAAAAATAATGAGACATGTCAGTACTGCAATTACAGATTTGAAGCGGCCAGTGCCGATTTGAAAAGTAAGAAAAAAAAGTAGCATGAGTTTGTTTGGAGAAAGGGTGCAAAAAGTAGTGCGCGATATTCCACGGGGAGAAACGCTTTCCTACGGGGAAGTGGCGCGCCGCGCCGGAAATCCCGGTGCCTCGCGCGCCGTTGGCACCATAATGTCTGCTAATTTTGATAAAACCATTCCTTGCCACAGGGTTATTCGTTCAGACGGAAAAATCGGCAATTACAATCGCGGAGGAGTTAAGAAAAAAATCAAATTATTAAAAAAAGAAGGCGCTATGAAACAAACTGGAAAGGCCAAAGATTTTACTGTATATTCGTATCATTCGATTTAATTCGTAACTATTCGTATTATGAAATCTGAAGAAATTCGCCGGCGCTTCTTATCTTTTTTTAAGTCCCGCGGACACGCCATTTTACCTTCCGCTTCGCTTGTTCCGGAAAATGACCCGTCTGTCCTTTTTACGACAGCCGGCATGCAACCTTTGATTCCCTATTTAATGGGAACACCTCACCCGGAGGGGGACAAGCTGGTGAACGTCCAGAAATGCGTCCGGACACAAGACATAGAAGAAGTCGGGGACAACACCCACGTCACTTTTTTTGAAATGCTTGGCAATTGGTCGCTCGGCTCATATTTTAAAGACGAAGCCATAACCTGGAGCTATCAATTTATTACCTCAAAAGAAGAGGGACTCGGCCTTGACCCAAAACGCCTCTATATAACCTGTTTTGAAGGTGATGAAAACGCGCCCAAGGATGAAAAGTCGGCTGAGGTCTGGGAGTCCTTGGGCATACCAAAAGAAAGAATATATTTTTTGGGTGTTAAAGATAATTGGTGGAGCCCGGGAAACAACGGGCCCTGCGGGTCCGATACGGAAATGTTTTATGACCTTACGGAAAAGGGACTGGGCGAGCTTTCTAAAGAAAATTTTCTTAAAGCAACGGATGGTCAAAAAATCGTAGAGTTCTGGAATGACGTCTTCATGGAATTTCAAAAGAAAGACGGGAAAGTAATCGGAAAACTTACACAGCAAAACGTTGATACCGGCGCTGGACTCGAACGCTTGGCCATGCTGATGCAAAGAAAAGACAATATTTTCCAAACGGATTTGTTTGAGCCGATAATGCGGAAAATTGATGATTTTTCCATCGAGCACGATATTAAAGCAAAACGCATAGTAGCTGACCATATACGAACTTCCGTGTTTTTGATTGCCGACGGCGTCACCCCGTCTAATACCGACCAAGGATATATTCTGCGCCGTCTTTTACGCCGGGCAATATTTTCCGGCGATAAATTGAAAATGAGAGAAGGTGATTTGGCTCTTCTTTCGGGAGTCGTGATTGAAAAATATCAAGACGTTTATCCGAACTTGAAGGAAAAAGTTTCTGAAATCAAAAAAGAAATCACCGAAGAAGAAAATCGTTTTAGAAAAACACTTACCGACGGTTTGCGCGAATTCAAAAAACTTTCTACCGGAAAAATTACCGGTCATGAGGCCTTTATACTTTTTTCCACTTTCGGTTTTCCAATTGAAATGACCAAAGAGTTGGCCAAAGAGGAGGGAAAAGAAGTGGATGAGGCGGGATTCAAAGAGGAAATGAAGAAACACCAGGAGCTGTCCAGAGTCGGAGCGGAAAAGAAATTCAAGGGGGGATTGGCTGATGCAAGCGACATGTCTGTTAAATATCACACCGCTACTCATCTTCTGCACAAAGCCCTAAAGCAGACCCTGGGAGAAAAAGTGTCTCAAAAGGGCAGTAATATTACCCCGGAGCGTCTTCGTTTTGATTTTTCATTTGACCGTAAAATGACTGATGAAGAAAAGAAAAAAGTGGAAGATTTGGTAAATCAAAAAATTGATGAAGCCATGCCGGTCACCTTTGAAGATTTGCCGATTGAGAAGGCGGAAAAACTTGGCGCTATCGGTCTTTTTGAAGAAAAATACGGTGATAAGGTTCGGGTTTATAAAATTGGGGACTTTAGTTTGGAATTCTGCGGCGGACCGCATGTCCATAACACTTCCGACCTTGGAAGTGTAGTGGGGCCTGACGGAAACGTTCGGAAAGCCATTTTTAAAATTCAAAAAGAAGAAGCCATCTCCGCCGGTATCCGCCGTATCAAAGGAACATTGAGCTAGATTTAAGAAACTAACACCTGGAAGCTGAAAGCCGAAAGCTTTTTCTGCTATAATTCGGCGATGGGTCCTACTAGAAGTTCGTCTTTATCATTTTTCTGTTTCCGAGCCATAAAGACGAATTCGCCCAATGGCTCTTTTTCTGGTAATGCGCCCTTAAATACTTAACTTCTAACAGGATGAATCTTTTTTCATTTTTCTCAACAAAAGAAACCAACAAAATAAAGCTGATTTTATTTTTGGACGCCGGTAAAGGGAACGCCCGGGGTGCCGTAGTCGAAATTAGAAAAGGTGTGCCGCACATTCTTTATACCGTTTCCGGGGAACAAAAAATCGGCACACTTCTAAATAAGCAGGCCCTGCCTCTGGCTCTTTCATCGCTGGAACAGGTTTTAATGGATATAGCCAAAGCCCTGCGTTCTTCCTCTTTGGGCAAAAAACGCTACGTGGCCGAAGAGGTTTGCTGCATAATAGCGGAACCCTATTACCTATCACACACCTCAATTATTACCCACCAAGAAAAAAAACCTTTCACAATTTCTCAAAATCTCGTAAAAAATCTTATTACCTCTCATCGCACCCTATTACCGGAGGCGCACAAAGAGATTCTGCTTGGCAGCAGTCCTTATACGGTTCAGGAGCACATAATTGAAATTAAAATAAATGGTTATCATAATGATAATCCCTACGGCAAAGTGGCTGAAGGAGTTGAACTTTCCATATTCAAGACACAAATTGATAAAAATTTGATTGAGGCCATTTCGAGAATTATAAGAAACATCACTCCGGCGCCCATCGTGATTGAGCCGCTATCGTTAGCCGCTTTTATCGCCATAAGAAATAGGGTGGATTCCAAAAGCAATTTCCTTTTCGTGACGGTCGGCAGCGACGTCTCGGAAGTTTCCCTTATAAAAGACCACGCGCTTTTGGAAACTGTTTCCTTTCCGTTCGGCAAGCATTCTCTCTCAAGATTAATTGCCGGAAAAATGAAAACAACCCCGGAAGACGCCCTTTTCCGTTTGGGACTTTATCACGACAAAAAAATGTCCAAAGAAGAAGAGAAAAGTTTTGTTCCCGTTGTAGAGGAAACTCAAGGTCTCTGGTTTTCTTACCTTGAAAAAGCACTGGTTAATTTATCCGAAGAAGTGGCCATTCCGGAAAATATTTACATATTCGTGGATACCGACATTAAAGATATGTTCGGCCCGGCCATTATTAAAATGGGTTTTGCCAGCCAAACTCTGGTACCCCACGGTTTTTCAATTCACACTTTGGATGCCGCCTCTCTGGCCGATAGCTGCACTTTCGGGCTTGATATAAGATTCGACGCGATTTTGGCTATCTCCGCTTCCTTTGCCAACGCCAATAAGCAGGTTTTGGAGGATGTTTACAATTAAAATTAATCTCCGTGCTAAAATATAAATCAGGATTTTAAATATGAAAAGGAAAATAATACAAGATGTCATACCGCCCAAAGAAATTAAGGGGATAAGAAGCATTCCCGTTCCTTTAAGAACGCCAAGAGAAAGCTTTTTTGATTCTGGCAAGCAAATAGAGAGGGCGCATAATACCAACAATGAAATTTCGGCGCAAAGCAAAGATAAATTTTCAATAAAGGCGTCTTCCGATGATTCGAAACCAATAATTCCGGCCAGTAACGGCGGCGAAGGATTTGGATTCAAAAAAATTCTATTTTTCTTCTTGTTTTTGGCCGGAGTCGGGGCGATATATCTTTTATATTTATTTTTTAATGCCGGAGCGACTGTTACAATTGAACCAAAACAAAGGTCCGTAGTCATAAATAAATCTTTCATGGCTAAAAAGAATCCTCAAGAAAATGAGCTAGGGTTTGAGGTTATAAATTTAAACGAAACTCAAAAGAAAAGCGTCTCCACAACCGGTGAAAAGAAAGTCGAGAAACGCGCCCGAGGCAAAGTGGTAATTTATAACGATTACAACAGCCAGCCACAACGCCTAATTAAAAATACTCGTCTATTAACACCGGATGGTTTGATTTACAGAATCGAATCATCTATCGTCGTCCCCGGTCAAACAAAAAAGGGAAATGTAGTTACACCCGGGAGTATTGAGATAGAAGTTGCGGCCGATGAAGCGGGAGAAAAATACAATATAGATTTGACTGATTTTACGATTCCTGGTTTTAAGGGCGACCCTCGCTACGAAAAATTCTACGGCCGGTCAAAAGTGCCGATGACCGGAGGTTTTGAAGGAACCATTAAAACCGCCTCCGCTTTGGACATTGAACTGGCGAGAAAAGAACTCATGATTACTCTCAAGGACAAATTGACCAATAGAATCAAAGAACAAGTGCCGAATAGTTTTATTCTTTACGACAAGGCCATTTATATAAGTTTCGAATCGATTTCAAGTGATGAAAGCAGTGAAGTTGAAATTAAAGCGGTGGTTAACGCGGTCGTAATCTCCAAAGAGCAAATGGCCAGAAATTTGGCCAAAGAATATATAGACGATTACAGAGACGAAAATATAACTTCCAATTATTTCGATAAATTAGCTATTGAGCCGGACCCCAAAGAAGGCAGTCCGTGGCAAACCGGAGTATTTCCTTTTGCGCTTTCCGGCGCGACCACTTTGACCTACGTGATTGATTCCGAAAAATTGAAAGAAGACCTCTTGGGTATACCGAAAAATCTGGTAAACGACATCTATAAAAATTATTCCGGAATTGAAAAAGCGGAAACCTCTCTTATCCCCAAATGGAAATCAGCCCTTCCGGAAGACAGGGGGAAAATAAAGATAAACATTCTCGGTGCTATATAAGATTCCCCTAAGCTTACAGGTGAAATTTGACCATCTGGGGCATATTGTAGTAATATTCAAAAACCGCAGAAATGGGGCATTTTTTGAAGTTGACGATTTTGCACTATCTGTGTTATCATCGCGTTTCAATAGCGTTCTGTAGAAAATCGATTGTAATGGGTCTTGGAAAAGAAAAGGAAAAACGAATCGGAGTTGTTTTAGAGGCGCTTCCAAATACGCTTTTTCGCGTTGAATTGAAGGAGGGTCAGAAAATCATGCTCGGTTATCTTTCGGGCAAAATGCGCCTGCACAGGATCAGGGTTTTGATTGGAGATACCGTTGAAATTGAGCTTGACCCGTATAACGAGGAAAAGGGGAAAATAACGCGCCGACTATAAAGTGTAAATCAATAAGTTATTCGTATCATTCGGCTACCGCCGGGGCATTCATTCGTAACCATTAGTATCATGAAAATAAGAGCTTCTGTCAAAAAAATTTGCGCTAAGTGCAAAATGATTCGACGCAAAGGTCGAATCAGCGTTATTTGCGAAAACCCAAGACATAAACAAAGACAAGGATAATATGCGCATAGTTGGAATTACATTGCCGGATAATAAAAGAATAGAATACGCCTTGACGGCGCTTTATGGTATTGGTATTAGAACTGCCGGTAATATTTTGAAAAAAGCCAAAGTTTCGGGAGCGAAAAAAACGAATGAACTTTCCAAAGAAGAGGAAAACTCCTTGAGAAGCGTCATAGAGAGTTTGAAGATAGAAGGAGATTTGCGCCGTATGGTTGCCGGAAATATCAAGCGACTAAAAGATATTAAAACTTTTAGGGGAAGCCGACACGCCAAGCATTTGCCGGCACGGGGGCAGCGCACCAAAAGCAATTCGAGAACCGTGCGCGGCAATGTTAGAAAAACAATGGCCTCCGGCAGACGTAAAGTTGAAAAGACTTAGAATAATATTATGGGAAAAAAACGCATTGCCACAAAAAGCGGCGGGGAAGTTGACCAGAAACTTAGGGATAAGTCGCTTTCCAAATCTGCCAAAAAAAGATTGGATATCGGAATTCTTTACGTTGAATCGACTTACAACAATACCCGCGTTCTCCTGACCGACAAGAAAGGTAATGCTGTTTGCTCGTCATCAAGCGGTTCTTTGGGTTTTACCGGAGCTAAAAAAGGAACTCCTTTCGCCGCCGCCAAAGTCGGAGAATTGATCGGCGAAAAAGCGGTTGCGGTTGGCATGAAGGACGCTGACGTCATTGTCAAAGGAGTGGGCTCGGGACGAGAATCGGCCATTAGGGCCTTTGCCGGAAAAGGCGTGTCAATTCTTTCAATTAAAGATGTTACGCCCATTCCGCATAATGGGCCAAAACCGCCGAAACCAAGACGCATTTAATTAGTCATAATTCGTATCATTCGTTTAAATTCGTAACCATTCGTATCATGAAAGTAGGACCAAAATATAAAATAGGAAAAAGATTGGGCGCCGCCGTGTTTGAAAAATGTCAGACGCAAAAATTTGCCCTGTCCCAATCAAGAAGCGAACAAAACAGCAAAAAACGAAGAGGTGTCAGAAGCGAATACGGCCGGCAATTTTTGGAAAAACAAAAAGTCCGCTACACCTACGGCATTATGGAAAAACAATTTAAAAATTACGTCATAAGGGCGAATAAAATCAAAGGAACAAAGCCGATTGAAAATCTTTATCACTCATTGGAGCAAAGATTGGATAACGTGGTCTATCGCCTTGGCTTGGCTCCAACCAGGAGAGCTTCGCGCCAAATGGTTTCTCATGGCCACATATTATTGAACGGACGCAAAAATACCATTCCTTCGGCTGAAGTTAAAGTCGGCGACATTATTAAAATAAGAGAGGGGAGCAAAGGAAGCGTACTTTTTGCAACCCTTGAGGAAAGATTAAAAGATTATACCGCGCCTTCCTGGGTAACTTTCGATATTAAAAAAGGCGAGGGTTTAGTAAAACAAATTCCAAATTATTCGCGTCCAGAACTTCATTTTGATCTTTCCGGCGTCTTGGAATTTTATAGTCGATAGGTTGTCAATCGGTGATTTTTGTATTAGAATCATTATTCGTTTTTAATTAACTAAAACACGCCATGTCTGAAATTAACGTCATTTTGCCCTCAAAACCAAAAGTGGTTGAGGAAACGGCAACCAGCGGAACTTATGAAATAGACGGTCTTTATCCGGGCTACGGGCACACTCTGGGTAATTCGCTCAGACGAATTATTCTCTCCTCGCTACCGGGGGCCTCAATTACGCATGTCAAAATCGAAGGGGTTAATCATGAATTTTCAACTCTACAGGGCGCCAAGGAAGACATGGTGACCATTCTTTTAAATCTGAAGCGTATTCGTATCAAAGTGCTTTCCGATGAGCCGCAAATTTTGACTCTCTCGGCTAAGGGAGTAAAAGACGTTAGCGCCAAAGACATACAAGCACCGGGACAAGTTGAAATAGTCAACAAAGACCAGCACATTGTGACCTTAACCGAAAAAAACGCTTCTTTTGAGGCGGAAATCAGAGTTGAAAGAGGTATTGGCTATGTTTCAAAAGAAAATCTGCAAAAAGAGAAAGTGGACATCGGTTCAATCGCCCTTGACGCCAGCTTTACTCCGATAAGACGCGTGAACTACGAAGTGGAAAATATGCGCGTTGGAAACAGGACCGACTTTAATCGTCTTAAAATTTTTATTGAAACGGACGGCATTATTACCCCGCGCGAAGCGCTTGAGAAATCGATTGAAATAATGATAAATCAATTAAGATCAATTGTCGGCTTTAAGGAAGAGGACTATGCCTTGCCGGTTAAAGAAGAAGTGGCTTCCCCTCGTGAAAGTAAATCAATGGTGGACCCGGAATTGTTAAAGACGAGAATTGAAACTTTGGATTTATCACAAAGGACCATTAATGCTTTGACGACCGCGAATATTCGCACTCTAGGAGGGCTAGCTCGAAAAAGAGAAGAGGATATTCTTGACATCGACGGACTTGGAAACAAAGGAATTCAAGAAATCAAAAAAATGTTGGCTGGATACGGAGTCAATCTAAAATAAAATTAGAAAAATCACATATGCGTCATCACAAAAAAGGTCGGGCTTTCAATAGAAAAGACAATCAGAAAAAAGCGCTGGTGCGTTCCTTAACTCGCACGCTTATTTTGAAACAAAAAATGGTGACCTCTGTCGCCAAAGCCAAAGAAATTCGCCCAATCGTGGAAAAACTTATCACTAAAGCTAAAATCGATAATCTTTCCACCAGACGTTTGCTTTCCGCTCGCTTGGGAAGCAATTCTTTTCTGGATAAACTGTTTGAAACCGCTAAAAAATTTGAGAAACGTTCCGGAGGATACACTAGAATCGTTAAATTACCGATCAGAAAGAGCGACAGCAGTGAGCGTGCTTTGATTGAATTTGTTTAGAAAAATAACGAATGCAATTCCTTAAAAATCAATCATGAATAACTCTCACACAATAGATGCAACGGAACAAAAATTGGGACGCCTGGCAAGCAAAGTCGCCACTTTACTTAGTGGAAAAGATAAACCGACCTTCAGAAAAAATGTCGTACCGAGCGCTAAAGTAAATATCATAAACGCCGGTAAAATTTCCATTACCGATAAAAAACTTTTACAAATGACTCATACCCGCTACTCCGGATACCCCGGCGGAATGACAAAAAGTACGGCCAAAAACGTGCGCGGTAAAAAAGGAACGGAAGAATTAATCCGTCACGCCGTCTCCCGCATGCTTCCGAAAATAAAACATCGCTCTCTTATGCTTAAAAACTTGGAAATTTCCGAATAAATATTATGCAAACAACCAAAACCGATAAATATACCGAGGGCATTGGCCGCCGTAAAAACGCCATCGCTCGCGTCCGGCTAACCAAAGCCAGCAAAAATTCCTTATCCGTGAACGGGAAAGATTTGAAGCAATATTTTGCCATTCGCGAACATCAACATATTGTGACAGAAGCCCTTAAAAGTGGTCCAGTTGAAACCTCTTTTGCGGTGTCGGCCAAAGTTTCGGGCGGTGGCATAAATGCTCAAGCGGAAGCCATAAGACACGGCATAGCCAGGGCTTTAATTGAAATAGACGGCAATCTCCGTCCCGTTTTAAAACATGCCGGTTTCCTAAAACGCGATCCGCGCGCCAAAGAACGCAAGAAATTCGGCCTCAAGAAGGCCCGCAAGGCCCCGCAGTGGTCTAAACGTTAAAATGTTTTTAAGATGGGTTTGAAAGACACGAATAATTTTCTGCTGAAAATTTTCTCTGCTCGCGCCAGTCGCGCTGTGCAAGTTCTTTCAAACCTATCTCCGAAATTAAGGAATTAAAACAAAGAAAAAGCCACTTTTATATGAAAAAAGACGAGGAAAAAAAGGAAACTCTTGACGAAAATGCGAACGGCGACAATAATACAAACGCCGATTCGGAAATTACCATAGAAGAAGACGGGGAAAATGGGCCAGACCCGCTTCGCAAATTAAAAGAAAAACTCAAAGTTTGCGAGGCGGAACGCCAAGAAAATCTCTTGGGCTGGCAGAGAGCCAGGGCCGATTACGCGAACGCCCTAAATCGCTTTAAAGAGGAGAGGGAGGGGGCAAAAAATCTAGGAGTGTCAATCGCTCTTGAAGCAATTTTACCCGCGCTTCAATCCCTAAATCGCGCCAAAAATTTGGGTCAAATTCCCGAAAATTTCCAAGGGATTGCAAAACAAATTCAATCGGCGTTTAATAGCTTGGGCTTGAGTGAAATAAAAGCGGAAATCGGCCAAAAATTTAATCCCGCCGAACACGAGGCCTTGGGACAGGACTTGGTCAGCGATAATTCAAAGGACGATACCATAACAGCGCTCCTTGATAGTGGCTGGAAAATCGGAGAGAGAGTAATTAATCCGGCCAAGGTCAGAGTCGGACATTTCAATAAAAATTAATTTAAATAAAAAAATGTCAAAAATATTAGGCATAGATTTGGGAACTACGAATTCCGCCCTCGCCATAATTGAAGGCGGGGAGCCGCGCATTATTGAAAATGCCGAAGGAGTGCGCACCACGCCCTCAATTGTGGCAATTTCCAAAACCGGAGAAAGATTGGTGGGACAATTGGCCAAGCGCCAAGCGGTTACAAACCCGCAAAATACCGTTTATGGCATCAAACGTTTTATCGGCCACTCCTTTAGTGAAGAAGCGGTTCAAAAGGACGCCAAAAATACTTCTTACAAAATAGAAAAAAGTGATAACGGAGGAGTCAAAGTAAAACTCGGAGACGAATATTACACACCGGAACAAATCTCGGCTTTCATTTTGCAAAAATTAAAAAATGATGCCGAGGCCAAGCTTGGAGAAAAAATAACCGAAGCCATAATTACGGTTCCGGCCTACTTTAACGACGCGCAACGGCAAGCCACCAAAGACGCCGGGGCGATTGCCGGTTTGACTGTTAAGCGAATAATAAACGAGCCGACGGCGGCTGCCTTGGCCTATGGTTTTAATAAAAAGAAAAATGAAAAAATAGCTGTTTTTGACTTTGGTGGCGGAACTTTTGATATTTCCATTTTGGAAGTCATACATGACGCCGAAGGCAATGACACACTGGAAGTAAAATCGACTGACGGCGACTCTCACTTGGGCGGACGCGATATAGACAGAACTGTGATGCAATACATTGCCGGTGAATTTAAAAAAGAGAGCGGTATAGACATAATGAACGACCCCTTGGCGGTGCAGAGATTGGATGAAGCGGCCGAAAAAGCCAAGCATGAACTTTCGACTACGATTGAAACAGAAATAAATATTCCTTTTATCACCTCCGGCGCTTCAGGCCCGCAACATCTGTTACTCAAATTAAGCCGTTCAAAATTGGAGGAATTGGCCAAACCATTTATTGACCGTTCCGTAGAAATTAGTAAAAGAGCCATTACCGAATCAAAAATACAATTTACCGAAATAGATGAAGTAATTCTGGTCGGCGGACAAACTAGAATGCCGGCCATACAGGCGGCGGTTAAAAACTTATTTAATAAGGAACCAAACAAATCAATCAATCCGGATGAAGTGGTGGCGATTGGCGCCGCTATTCAGGCGGGAATACTGCAGGGAGATGTTAAAGACGTGCTCTTACTTGACGTTATTCCGCTTTCGCTTGGCATAGAAACATTGGGAAATGTTACTACTCATTTGATAGAAAAAAACACCCATATTCCGGCCAGTAAGTCGCAAGTGTTTTCTACGGCGGCCGACAATCAAACCTCGGTTGAAATTCACATCACTCAAGGGGAACGTCCTATGGCAGTTGACAATAAAAGCTTAGGAAGATTTATTTTAGACGGCATACCACCATCTCCGAGAGGGCTACCGCAGATTGAAGTTACCTTTGATGTTGACGTGAACGGCATATTGCAAGTTAAAGCCAAAGATAAGGCCTCCGGCAAAGAACAATCAATTCGCATAGAAGCGCGCTCGGGTCTAACCGATGCGGAAATTGAACGAATGAAAAAAGAAGCGCAAGAACACGAAGTGGACGACAGAAAGAAAAAAGAAGAAGCCGAAATGAGAAATCAAGCCGACCAATTAATTCACACCGCCGAAAAAGCTGTTCGAGATGCCGGGGACAAGGTTTCAGCCGATATTAAAACTGGAATTGAAACAAAAATCACTGAACTTAAAAAAGCCAAAGAAACTGGGACGGGCTTAAAAGAAGCATTGGAAGCCCTTTCTGGAGAGGTCTCAAAAATTGGTGAAATGATGTATAAGCAGAACCAACAACAAACAACGAACAACGAACAACCAGCCACCAACGACAAACAACAAGCAACGGAAGAAAAAATGGAAGATAAAAAAGAAAACGGGGAAGAGCCGCCAATCCGCGACGCCGAAACGAAATAATAATTCCTGAGCTGTTGCAATGGAAAATCGCTTTTGTTATATTATATTCAGTAGTATGTGGTTGTGTCTTCCTTTACCTTAGTCTCTGGGGGGGCATCTAGACAACCACAGTTGGAAGAGTAACAAAGACAAAGGAGGACACCCCCATCTTGGGCCAGGACGTCGGAATTATACGATGCTGGGGTCGCTCCCCGGTGTACGAGATTAACCCATTACTAGAATTGGGTGAACCGATCTGGATGCGGAATGGGGCTGTCACCTTATCCATTTATTCGCCGTCTCTCAGCTTGAGGCGGTTTTTTTGTTAGCTTATTATTCAATAGTTTTGTTTTAATGATTTCTAAATCATGATTTAAAATTTGACAAGATGTATCAATCTAAATTAGATTTGTAGTAAAGAATATGGCGAAAAACTATTACAACATTCTGGGCTTAGAAAAAAACGCTACCAAAGACGATGTAAAAAAAGCCTTTCATAAAATGGCCCATAAGTATCATCCTGATAAAAAAGGTGGTAGCAGTGATAAATTTAAAGAATTAAACGAGGCCTATGCCATTCTTTCTGACGATAGAAAGAGAGCCGAGTACGACGCCTACGGACAGACATTCGGAGGAGGCGGTGGTGGCGCTCAAGGATTCTCCGGTTTCAATGGTTTTGATTTCAGTAATTTCTCCGGCCAAGGATTTGGCAACGTTAATGTCGATGATTTGGGAGACATATTCGGTGATTTCTTTGGCGGCACGCGTGAGAGGGTGAATCGTGGCCGTGATATATCAATTGATTTGGAGCTAACTTTTGAGGAAAGTGTCTTCGGCGTTGAGAGAAAAGTCCTTCTGTCTAAAATAGGCGTTTGTGAAGTTTGCAAAGGAACAGGCGGAAAACCAGGCACTACACTGGACAAATGTGCGACCTGCAATGGCAATGGTAAAATCCGCGAAAATAAACGTTCATTTTTCGGCTCTATTAGCGTTACTCGCGAATGCGCTGTCTGTAAAGGAAGCGGAAAAATACCAAAAGAAAAATGTGGCACTTGTCATGGACAAGGAATACTGAAAAAACAAGAAGAAATTACAATTGGCGTTCCGGCGGGGATTGAAAGCGGTGAAGTAATACGGCTTTCGCAAAAAGGTGAGGCCGTGCAAAACGGCGTTTCGGGGGACCTTTATGTAAAAATATATGTCAAAAAACACCATACACTTTCGCGCGACAGAAATAATTTAACAACAACAATCAGCGTAAAACTGACCGACGCTCTTTTGGGTGCAGATTACGCCGTTAAAACTCTTGAAGGAGACGTTGCCATAAAAATCCCGGCCGGTATTTCTCACGGTGAAGTTCTGCGCGTTAAAGACCGCGGAGTGCCGTATGAAAGAAACAGACGTGGCGACCTACTCATCAAAATCACAATCCTAATGCCGCAAAAACTGTCCAAAGAAACAAAAAAGCTTTTGGAAGAATTACGCAAAGAGGGAATGTAGAAAACTAGTTTCCAGCTACCAGCTTTCAGCTGCCAGATACAACAGAAGGGTGAATAAGTGGTTTCTGATTTTTGAGATTTTCCTGTAAGCTAGAAGCTAGCAGCTATAAGCTGTTCTTATGCCTTTTGATATTATTGGAATCATAGTTCTTCTTGCTGTGGCACTTTCGGCGCTTTTATATTTTGGCAAAAGCGCCGGCCTTTCGGTTATTTTTTCTATACCAATTGCTGTCTTTCTGTATAATCTTTTCCCTTATACCGATTATCTTTTGAATTTTACAAAGGACTGGTGGGGAAACGCCGCAATGGAATCAATCCTTTTTGTAATTTTTACTCTTTTGGTATTTTGGGTTGTGCGCCAAGCCGTTTCCGTTGTTTTCCCTTGGAACCCAATACCAAAATTGGCTGAAGGTCTACTCATAACCGTCGTTGTTTCCGGGCTTATAATTATTGCCGTCGCGACCATTATTGACGAAACCGTCGTAACTTCTTATCTTCCATTCGTCGCCAAAATTTTAGCTGTTCCCGACATTTTTTTCTGGTGGACGCTTGGCGGTCTTCTCTCGCTTCTTTTTATACTGAATAGAGGATAAACAAAAAAACCTATGAAGCGACGGCTGAAAAAAATAATTCCTTTTATATTGCAGACCTCCATTTGGATACCGACACGAATCATTTTGTATATATTCGGGTCTTTTGAAGTTCGTGGGCTGGAAAATCTAAAAAATCTTAAAGGCGGGCTTATATTCGCCAGCAATCATTCGAGCGAACTTGACCCGATATTGCTCCCTGCCGCTCTACCGATGTTTTCAAGGTTTATGCCGATTTTTTATGTTTCTCGCGAAAAAGAATTCTATAACAGAAAAGCTGTATTAAAATGGCTGTTTTATCGTGAATGGTTCTTTAAAATTTGGGGAGCGTATAGAGCTCAAGTAGGGAAGCACGATTACGAAAAATCACTCAAAACCCATGTGGAAATTATTAACGGTGCCGGTTCGGTTTTCATTTTTCCCGAAGGAGAAAAAACTGAAGATGGCAATATTCTACCGGCGCACGGCGGTGTTACGTTTCTATCATTAAAAACCGGGGCTTTAATAATACCGGTATCAATTTCCGGTGTTTTCGAGATGAGATTGATTGATTTTCTACTTCGCAGAAGAAAAATTGTCATTATTTTTGAAAAACCAGTAATCCCTTCCACAGACGACTACAAGGCCGAAGCGCAAGAATTAATGAAAATTATAGAGAAAAATCTGGTATAATTCTAATAATGTTGAGTCAAGAGGTAATTGGAAAAATGAGTTGTCGTGTTTATATACAGATTTTTCTCATACTTGTTGTATCGCTCTTTTTTTCATTTTTCACGCACAATGTAGCGCTTGCCGCAACTTTTTTGCCCCCTGGCGCGCTCTCTGGTAATACCTCTTGGACTCTTGCTAATAGTCCATATGTAATTGATTCTGACGTAAATATTCCTCCTGGACTGACGTTAATTATAGAACCGGGGGTTGTGGTTAAATTCAAAAATTCTTTTTCCACTTTGGATGTTGAGGGAATGTTAAATGCATCTGGCACAGCTGACGCGCCGATAATTTTTACATCATATAAAGATGACATCGCCGGGGGCGACACCAATGGCGATGGCAGCAGCTCTTTTCCTTCATCATCCAATAACTGGAGAGCAATAATTTTTCACCATGGCTCAATAAGCACTGTTCAACACGCCTCCATACGCTATGGCGGACAATTTCTTTTTATCAGCGGTAGTTTTCAATCCTTTCCCATGCTAAGGAATGAGGGGGGCATCCTTTCGTTTAACAATGTCGAGTTAAGCTCTCGTTCCGCGTCTATTGATACATTTAATCAAACGGGAGGAAACACCACTATCGCCAATGCGAAAATC